>NZ_JBNNOR010000016.1:81697-85868 GCF_050274955.1 Peribacillus sp. NPDC006672 | reverse complement strand
AGACGATTTCCATTCAAGTATCGAATGAGAATCGTCTTTTTTTAATTTGATTTACCGTACTAGTTAGAAAAACGTGAGTTTTTCAGCAGCCTCCTGGGTAGTGGCTTTTTTTTGTTTTTGTTTTTGTTTACCAAAGGGGGTTCGGAAGTGGCACACCGAACCAGATCCAGGATAAACCGTTTGTACTGTTAAGGAATTAATTATATATTAATCCTTGAGTACATTTATTCATGTATGAAAGTATGATGATGATAAGAAAAGCTCGGAGGGGACAATCATGAAAAATATTAATACAGAACAAGAATACCGTGAACAAATTAAACAAGAGGGACTGACGGTCGGGATTTTTACGACTACATGGTGTCCAGACTGCAAACGTTTAGACATGTTCATTGATGAGATCACCCAAGAACATCAAGACAAACAGTGGTTTACAATCGATCGTGACGAGTTTCCAGAGATTTCAGAAGAGCAAACCGTGATGGGAATTCCATCTTTATTGGTTTTTAAAAATGGCGAAAAGATTGCACACCTGCACAGTGCGAATGCTAAAACCCCAGAGGCAATCAATGAATTTCTGAATGACCTATAAAAGTTCTTGAAAGGTGAACCCCGCATGTTGTCATGCGGGGTTCACCTTTGTTTTTGGGACTCTCATTTAAAAATGTTCTCGGAATATCTTGCTGCCAGTTCTATTTCATTAAGCTTATTCATCCATATCCTTTTCTTTTTCAATGGCTTTCAATCCATTTTCCCCTGGTTTTTCAATCACATGTTTAAGGATGGATAGTTTGTTATCCCAAAAATGGTCGTAAAAAGAAAGCCACTGTTTTAATTCCGCTAAAGGTTCTGGCTGAAGCCGAAAGCGTTTCTCTCTTCCTACCTTCCGGCCGCTGACCAATTCAGCTTCGGAAAGGACATGAAGATGCTTGGCTATCGCTGTTCGGCTCATGGAAAAGTGAGAAGTGATTTCCGAAATGGGTAAATCCCCTTTAGCAAGCAATTGCAGGACCTTTCTGCGGGTTGGGTCGGCGATAGCCTGGAAAACATCATGCTTTTCTGCTGAAGACACTTAGCCCTCAACAACCTTTTTAAGTTTTAAATTAACGATCTGTTCCCAGCCACTTGCCATTTTATCGCGAACCACTGAGCTTTTTTCGTTCGGTTTCGGAAGAATCGTTTCAGGCTCTTTCCAACCACCATGAATAAGGGTAAACTCCGTTTTGCCATCCAGTTCTTTTAAAATGAATGAAACAATCCAACCGTCCGTATCCCAAGTGAATGAAAGCCGATGAGGAGCATCTAACTCCATTACCTTACAAGGAGATGGACCAAAAGGTGATTGCACATGGAACTCATGTCCCACTTTCGGTTGAAAATCATTTGGCATGAACCATGAAGCTATACCCTCGGCAGTCGAAACTGTATCCCAAACTTTTTGGATAGGTGCTTCAAGAATAACCGTCTTTTTGACATCTTGTAATGTATGTTGTTTTTCCATACTGATTCTCCTTTGTCATTGAAAAATATGAAACCAATTGGTTTTGCTTTGTTGATTATATAAAACCTTTTGGTTTCATGTCAAGGATTTGTTTCGAGCCATTCTTTTATTCCTGATTCCTTGAAATCAGGAATAAGGGACATTTTAATGAAGCAGACTGCTTAATTACCCAATTCTTCAATTTGTTTTGCCAGCCCTGTTAAATTATCGATTGATTTCATTACCTCTGAATTTTCCAATGCCTTAGGGTCGATTTGGTCATTTTCAATATTATTCAAGTATAATTCAATTCCATCTGAAAGCTGTTGATTTGAGCTGACGATTTTCTCATGGATGCCTTCAGCGATTTGGGGTGGTTCAGTTGCATTGAATTCTTCAATCTCCGTTTTCATCAATTGCAATTCTTTTTCAAGATTTCCCCTTGCTTCGGCATTCGTTACGGCATCTTGTGCCAATGCGGGCACCTCATTGGCAAATTCCTTAACGGTATTAATATATCCCGTCGCATTATCTGCATACTCCAATGATGAATTGACTTCTCCCAAAACCGAGCACCCGCTTAATATAAGGAAGAACAGAAAAACCATGGTCATTCTTTTTTTCATATATGCCTCCAATGTTATTTTATGGTGATGATCAGATGGGCAAGAATCTCTTTTTATAAATCGCTGCAATGGAATTCAGTATGAAGCCAGGGATTTTCTTCGGAAAAAATGACTTCGAATATAAAAGGTGAAAAGCACTTTTCAGGTCATGCCACTGATTACAGGATTTCAGTTGCTTAAACCTTGCAACGTCAATGATCTTCACCTTCATTTCGGAAGTGATGAAGATGTTTCGTAAATGGATATCCGAAGGGTTCAATCCCTCTTTCCTTGCTAATTGTAAGGCATGATCAATCTCCTCGATGTTTTTTTCCGTTATCGGGATTCCTAATGTTAAACATTCAAAAAGAGTGTTGCCTTCGATGTGATCTATAACCAAATAATTTACCCCCGCATCATATAGAGTTGGATAGTAATCGATGGCTTGAACGGTTTTGTATATTTCAGCTTCTACTTTTGCTGTGTGAGTATGGTCCGGGAAAAACACTTTTAGGGCTTTATTGGTGGAATGTATTCGAAATACATAAGCACTGCGGCCTTTTCCGATAAGTGATAAAGATTGGTCGGCATCAAGCAATATATGCTTTTTATCATCGGAAATCTTAACGCTTTGAGCTAATTCATAATAGTTTTGCATGCTTTTCACCTCTATTGTGAATTTTTTTCGAATCAAAAAAAGACGGTATAACCGATTGTTGGTTATACCGTCTTTTAAAAATTAAAAGACCTCACCAAATAATCGGCAAGGTCTTGCAAACAACTAAGATCAGTTGCCAATAAAGCCGAGGATAAAATCCTGTATTGACGACTTTATTGTATAGCTACTCCCCTTAACAGAAGGATTCATATAAGTATTTATAGTGATTATATAGATTATTGCCTCAATCCGTCAAATATAAGGATTGTATGTTTACCCTTTATGTATATTCGGTATATGCATAAAGATGTTCGTCCCCATAAATTAATTAACTGAATAAGTATTTCAATATACTTTATTTCGTCATCAAACTTGTGTATCGCTTCAAGAAACTTAGGAAATGAATTTTCATTTCAAATATGTCTATTAAATTAATTAAAAGTCTATTAGTTTACTATTTTATTACAAGTTCACCAATCTCTCTAAAGATTTAAAGTAATATGGTATGTTTTTAATGAATGAGGATAAATACCTATAATGTAATACTTAATTTAACCGATATTTAAATAAATGTTAAAAACATAATTCTTTAGTAGGGAGAATGAGATGAAGAAAAAATTAATTTTACCAACTTTCTGTTTTGCAGTGTTGTCTACAGTTGCTTTCGAAGAAAAAATATCTGCAGCTCCACTACATGCAGAACAGGCCAATATTGAAACAAGCGTCATGTTCGTCAATGTAAATTCCGGCTCGCTCAATATGAGAAAAACAGGTACTGAAAGTGCAAGCGTAGTCGCCAAGCTGGCAAAAGGCACACAGGTAACAGTGTATTCGGAATCCCAAGGCTGGACGAAAATAAAAGCCAATGGAAAAGACGGATATGTCAGTACCAAGTATCTATCGACGACAAAGCCTGGAACGGTAACCAAAGCTGCGGCAACCGTTAAAACGACGACGAAATATGTGAATGTCAGCTCAGGTTCACTTAATATGCGAAAAAGCGGTATGGAAAGTGCAAGCATAGTCGCGACGCTTCCAAAAGGAACACAAGTGACGGTGTATTCGGAATCCAATGGCTGGGCAAAAATCAAAGCCAATGGAAAAGACGGATATGTCAGCACTAAATATCTATCGACAACAAAGCCGGGATCGGGATCCACAGTAGTTACACCAGAAAAAACGACGACGAAATATGTAAATGTCAGCTCGGGTTCCCTCAATATGCGAAAAAGCGGTACAGATACTGCCAGCATAGTTGCGACGCTTCCAAAAGGAACACAAGTGACGGTGTATTCGGAATCCAATGGCTGGGCGAAAATCAAAGCCAATGGAAAAGACGGATATGTCAGCACTAAATATCTATCGACAACAAAGCCGGGATCGGGATCCACAGTAGTTACACCTGAAAAAACGACGACGAAATATGTG
>NZ_JBNNOR010000016.1:0-81599 GCF_050274955.1 Peribacillus sp. NPDC006672 | reverse complement strand
AAAAGACGGATATGTCAGCACTAAATATCTATCGACAACAAAGCCGGGATCGGGATCCACAGTAGTTACACCTGAAAAAACGACGACGAAATATGTCAATGTCAGCTCGGGTTCCCTCAATATGCGAAAAAGCGGATCGGAAAGTGCCAGCATAGTCGCGACGCTTTCAAAAGGAACGCAAGTAACGGTGTATTCGGAATCAAATGGCTGGGCGAAAATTAAAGCCAATGGAAAAGACGGATATGTCAGCACTAAATATCTATCGACAACAAAGCCAGGAACGGAAACCAAACCAACCACACCTGAAAAAACGACGACGAAATATGTAAACGTAAGCTCGGGTTCCCTCAATATGCGAAAAAGCGGATCGGAAAGTGCCAGTATAGTCGCGACGCTTTCAAAAGGAACGCAAGTAACGGTGTATTCGGAATCAAATGGCTGGGCGAAAATCAAAGCCAATGGAAAAGACGGATATGTCAGCACTAAATATCTATCGACAACGAAGCCAGGAACGGAAACCAAACCAACCACACCTGAAAAAACGACGACGAAATATGTGAATGTCAGCTCGGGTTCCCTCAATATGCGAAAAAGCGGATCGGAAAGTGCCAGTATAGTCGCGACGCTTTCAAAAGGAACGCAAGTAACGGTGTATTCGGAATCAAATGGCTGGGCGAAGATCAAAGCCAATGGGATAGATGGGTATGTAAGTAACAAATATCTATCGACAACGAAGCCAGAAACGGATCCTAAACCAATCATACCTGAAAAGACGACCACGAAATATGTAAACGTAAGCTCTGGTTCTCTGAATATGCGGAATAAACCGTCAGAAAGTGCTTCCATCATTGTGAAATTGGCCAAGGGTGTAGAGGTAGAAGTCATCTCAGAATCAAATGGCTGGTCAAAAATTATAGCGTATGGCGGAGAAGGTTACGTTAGTACGCAATATCTATCAGAAACGAAGCCTGGTTCTGTACCGGAAAGCCCGGATCCGAATCCAGACGAAGAAGAAACCACGTTAGTTAAATATGTAAATGTGAATGATGGTTCCAGTCTGAATATGCGCTCTTCTGCATCAGCTTCCGCTTCGATTATTGCCAAGCTTGTAAACAATACGGCCGTAAATGTATATTCTGAGTCTAATGGCTGGTCAAGAGTCACAGCTAATGGAAAAACGGGATATGTAAGTACGCAATATTTAACAACCAAAGCGCCGGAAGGTCCAGGGAGTTCTAATGGATCGATAATCAGGATCGATAAAGAGTACAATCTTACGATGGACAAGATGGTTGAAATCCAAATGGCCGTGAATGGTCAAACGGATAAAACGTATAAAACATACATACGTGAGGATGGGTTAACGTTAATCAATTCAACAAAAGGTACGGTAAAAGGAACCGGATGGCGTGTAAGGGGCGGAGCTGGATCTAATTATTGGGTAGTCGGTGACGTCAGCAATAATCAATCATTGAATATTAAGTCAAAAGTCAAGGGCACTGACGGATACTATTGGTATGAGGTGGATTATAATAAGACATGGGTAAATGCCAGCCCGGAAGATATAGAATATAATCTCAATCCGGATAATTTTGTGAATGATCCAGTCAAATCGTTCCAGTTCGTTAAGCTCTCCCAAGTCACCAATATGAACGTTTCTGAAGTGAATGATAGAATCCTTTCAGGTAAAGGGATTTTACAAGGCCAAGCTGCAACCTTCACTTTGGCAGGGGAAAAATATGGGGTGAATGAAATTTACCTGATTTCACATGCTTTGCTGGAAACCGGGAATGGCACTTCGCCGTTAGCGACTGGAGTTAAGGTGAACGGGAAAACGGTCTATAATATGTATGGAGTGGGGGCTTTTGACGGGACAGCGTTAAGCAGCGGCGCTCAATACGCATATAATGCAGGCTGGTTCACTCCGGAAGCGGCCATCATAGGCGGTGCCGAATTCATCGCAAAAGGATATATCTCTGCTGGACAGGACACGCTTTACAAAATGAGATGGAATCCTACAGCTGTAGAGAAATATGGATATGCTACACACCAGTATGCAACTGATATTGGCTGGGCAACAAAACAAGTGAAACAGATTTATAATTTGTATAGTTTATTAGATTCCTATAAATTGACGATTGAAGTTCCTAAGTACAAATAAGAAAGAAGCAAAAAACGCATGAGACAGACTCAATGTGTTTTTTGCTTTTAAAACCATCTTTCCGCTCGAAAAAAGCTTCATATCGAGGAAAAAGATAAAATGAAATGAATTATTGATTATTTCATTTTATCCTTTTCTAAAATATCCTTAACGACATCCTCAATCGTTACTACTCCCAATGCCTTTTCCAAGGCAAGTTCAGCAACTGAAAAGATTGGTTCTATCGTATTTTGTATATTTCTTCCAACAGTGCATGCTGGATTAGGATTTTCATGGATTCCAAATAACTCTTTATCGGATACAACGTTAACAGCCTGGTAAACATCGAGTAAAGTAATATCCGATAATTCCTTGGCCAATGTCGCTCCGGCAATACCTGGACGAACGTTGACTAAACCTGCAGCCTTCAGCATGCCGGTAATTTTTCTGATTAAGGCTGGGTTGGTGTTTACACTTTTTGCAATAAAATCAGAAGTGTTAACGCCTTCTTTATTTATTTCTAAAAGAGATAATATATGGATTCCTACGGAAAAGCGGGTACTGATGGACATCTCTTTTTTCTCTCCTTTAAAATCTCTATTCTTATATAGTATAAATTATTTAACATGTAATTCAAGTAGTTACAAGTTATAATTGAGCTGCAAGAATAATATTTATCCATTAACCGTTTCCCTGTCAAGTAACGCCGTTCAGGCAAAGCAAAAATAAAAGGTATGTGTAATTGACAAAAATCATAGTGAAACTTATATTATTACGTGTAAATGAATCAGTTACAGGTGAGAGGCATATAGGAAGGGGGAACTGAAATCGGCCTTAATGGTGCTTATAGGTTCCATTATGGCAGTATAAGGAATTTCTAAACAACTACAACAGATGGAGGTATATGATGTCTAATAAAAAAAAGGGTAATCCAAAACAATCTTCTGCATTCATGTTTTGGGTCATAGGGTTAATCGCTGTAATCATTATTGGCTTTATATTTTTAGCGAATGGGAAAGACAAAGATACAGATACCGCTGTAAATGAAATGGATTATAAATCACAGCCCTATTTGGGAGAAGAATCGGCTCCTGTTCAAATTGTGGAATTTGGTGATTATAAATGTCCAGTCTGTAAGACATTCGAGGAGAAGTTCTTTCCTTCTATACAAAGTGAATTGATTGATACTGGAAAAGCACAATTCTATTTCATGAATTATTCGTTCATTAACGTTGATTCAATTAGATCCGCTAAATTTGCGGAAAGTGTTTATCAAGAATTAGGAAATGATACCTTTTGGAAATTTCATGAGCTGTTGTACGATAAGCAGCCAGATGATCTGAAATATGAAAAGGAAGATGTGTTTACGGACAAATTCCTAGAAGATACATTGAAAGAAATCGCAAATGACAAAGATGTGAAAAAGGTCGTTTCCTCTTTTAAAGCCGGTAATTCTGAGGGCCCATTGAACAAGGATATGAAGATTGCCGACGAATTAGGCGTTTCTGGAACACCTTCCTTATTTGTTAATGGCAAGAAGTTTGAAGGAAATACAATCGATGATTTAGTGAAAATGGTTGATGATGCAGCGAAGGAGAAATAGTTGATGAACAAGCCATTATTATTTTCGTGGATCCTATCGATCATTGCCACTGCTGGAAGTCTCTATTTTAGTGAGGTTCTCCATTATGTACCTTGTAACTTTTGTTGGTATCAAAGGATCTTGATGTATCCGCTCGTTATTCTATTGGGCCGGGCCTTTTATGAGCAGGATCTGAAAATCCATCGATACATCCTCCCATTATCGATTTTGGGCATGTTGGTTTCAGGGTATCACTATGGCCTGCAAAAAATTCCAGCACTAAAGCATTTCGAAATGTGCCAAAGTGGTGTTCCTTGCTCCGGTGAGTATATTAATTGGTTAGGCTTCATCACAATTCCGTTTTTGGCTTTTATTGCTTTTACTCTCATTACTATCTGTATGGGACTGCTAATGCGGAAGAATCGCCATATTTGATAAGCGCACCATTCTTTGTAAATTCTACAGGGAATGGTGCTTTTTTATCGGCGAAAACAGAAATATATCGACGAAAATCGGAATATATCGACGGAAACCGGAATATATCGACGAAAATCGAAATATATCGACGAAAATCAGAATATATCGACGAAAACAGGATATATCGGCGAAAATCAAAATATATAGACGAAAATCGAAACTTATCAATCGCAACTCCTCTGGCATGACTCATAAGACTAGAGTCTGGATAAAATATATTTGACAAATCAGCGACTTGTAACTTATATTATTACCTGTAAGTAATTTGATTACAATTAAAGATTCAAAAACGATATAGGAGGAATTTGAAAATGAAAATAGGTATTATTGGTGCGAGCGGAAAAGCGGGAAGTATGATTTTAAAAGAAGCATTGACTAGGGGACATGAAGTTACCGCTATTGTCAGGGATCAAGCCAAAGTCCAAATTCAAGGAGCATCCGTACAGGAAAAAGACCTATTCGATCTGAAAGCAGCCGATATTAAAGAATTTGATGTGGTAGTAAATGCCTTTGGTGCTGCGCCAGGGAAAGAACAGTTGCATGTCGATGCAGGAAAAATCTTAATTGACGCCATAAAAGGGGCTCCTCAAACTAAACTGATCGTTGTTGGTGGAGCTGGAAGCCTTTTCGTTGACGAGGCGAAAACAATACGTGTACTGGAAACACCTGAATTCCCGAAAGAATACTTTGCAACAGCATATAATCAATCCAAGAACCTTGAGGATTTAAATAATGCCACTGGCATCCAATGGACGTTCATCAGTCCTTCAGCCTTCTTTGATCCGCAAGGAAATAGAACAGGTGAGTATAAACTGGGTAAAGACAACCTTCTTGTAAACTCAAAAGGTGAAAGTTATGTAAGCTATGCCGATTTTGCCCTTGCAGTACTTGATGAAATAGAAAACCCGCAACACATCAATCAACGCTTTACGGTTGTTGCCGAAGCTGAATAATTTGTTTGTAAGGTGATCCATTATAATGGACATCAGCTCCTGTCTTAAGAGTAGGGAAGGAGCTGATGTCTAAGATTACCGAATCAAACGCCATCCCCTGATTATTGCCTCCATTCAAATTCAAAAGATTATCATCCCTAAGGCAAACCTTTTTATGTTGAAAATATTGACTGATATCCATTTATTGCTGATAATATAGCGAAGAAAGTCCTATGAATGGCTTTTTTTATTTCAGTGATAACTGTTAGTCTTAAGTAGAACATCTAGATTTCCCAACAGGGAACCAGAAAGAAAGAAGGACAATGTGAAAATGGATTATAAATGTTCTTACCACTCATGGGTGAATTTCGAAGCCCTTGATGAGGAAATGAAGTCTTTACTTAACAAGATGCAAGATGATGAAAAAAATATTGAAGATGCGTTTTATAAGAACTTGGAATTTGGCACAGGCGGTATGCGCGGGGAAATTGGGGCAGGTACCAATCGAATGAATCTTTATACGGTCCGCAAAGCAACATTGGGATTAGCCCATTATCTGCAATCGATGGGTGATGAAGCAAAACGCAGAGGTGTCGTGATTGCCTACGATTCACGTTTTAAATCACCTGAATTTGCCTTGGAAGCAGCCAAGACCTTGGCTACAGAAGGGATCAAGGCTTATCTATTCGATGAGTTAAGACCAACGCCGGAGTTATCCTTTGCCGTTCGAGAACTGAATGCCTATGCTGGGATCGTTATCACGGCAAGTCATAATCCCCCTGAGTATAATGGCTATAAAGTGTACGGGCCAGATGGTGCCCAGCTTCCTCCGGCTACTGCTGATAAAGTGATTGAATTCGTGAATGCGATTGAAAATGAACTTGCCATTTCGGTAAAAGATGAAGTGACATTGAAAGCACAGGGCCTCATTGAGATTGTCGGAGAGGAAATCGATGCCGCTTATAATGAAAAGTTGCTTACTGTGCCCGAAAACAGAAGTCTAAGCGAAGAAGTTGATGTGACAGTAGTATTCACACCACTTCATGGAACAGCAAATAAGTCGGTTAGACGGGCTTTACAAGATCTGGGATACGAAAAGGTACATGTTGTAAAAGAGCAGGAATTGCCTGATCCCAATTTTTCGACAGTCAAATCACCGAACCCTGAAGAACATGCAGCATTTGAAATGGCCATTGAATTAGGAAATGAGGTATCGGCAGACCTGTTGATCGCAACAGATCCGGATGCAGATCGGCTCGGTATCGCCGTTAAAAATAAAAATGGCGAATATGTGGTGCTTACAGGTAATCAAACTGGTGCACTAATATTGGATTATCTTTTAAAAGAAAAGAAATCGAAACGCACTTTACCTGAAAATGGAGTTGTCTTAAAAACGATAGTGACTTCTGAAATAGGCCGCAGAATCGCAAATGAATATGGCTTAGGGACCGTTGATGTATTAACGGGTTTTAAATTCATCGCTGAAAAAATCAATGAATATGAGATAAGCGGTAAGCACACATTCTTATTCGGATATGAAGAAAGTTATGGTTATCTAATCAAGGATTTTGCCCGTGATAAAGATGCAATCCAAGCTGCCGTTCTTGCGGTGGAAGTGTGTGCCTACTATAAAAAACAGGGCATGGACCTATATGAAGGTTTGCTAAATATATTTGAAAAGTACGGATATTACCTGGAGGGACTCCAGTCATTGACCTTAAAGGGAATCGAAGGCGCTGGGCAGATTCAAGGGATACTAAATCAATTCCGTGAGGATCCTCCAAAGCAAATAGCCGGAAAAGCTGTAACGGTGCAGGAGGATTATCAAAGCGGCATGAAGCTGACGGTGGGCACCGGTAAGGAAGAAGTCATTGATTTACCTAAATCAAATGTAATTAAGTACTTCCTTGAGGATGGCACATGGGTATGCTTACGGCCATCTGGGACAGAACCTAAAATCAAATTCTATTTCGGAATCCAAGGTGAAACGATGGAAGAAGCCGAGCTAAAGTTGAACCAAGTCATGAATGCTTTCATGGGAAAAATAAATGGTATGATCAATAGGACTAAATAAGTCAGTCTTTGGACCTGACAACCGTAAAATCAAGAAAATAAGGCCTTTTCCTAATATTCGTTCAGGGAAAGGCCTTATTTACTTTATCACACGTTCCATTCCAAGCTGGAGACGGTGAATAGTGTCAATTTATGTGTCTATACAGTTGTGGATGGACATTCTTCCAGTCAATAAAGCGAAATATTTACCTAATAAGTTTTAAATTTTGAATAAATTGGTATATAATAAATGGGTATGAAAGTATTGAATATACAAACATTTTAACAAAAAACCAGACTATGTTACTATGAATATAGTTTAAGAAAACTTGTAATTAAATGGATTAATTTTTGAAGTTGATATGGAGGAGTAACAAGAGTATGAAAAAAGTTAAAAAGGCCATTATACCTGCAGCGGGATTGGGAACTAGATTTTTGCCTGCTACGAAGGCAATGCCAAAAGAAATGCTGCCAATAGTGGACAAACCAACTATTCAATATATTATAGAAGAAGCCGTGAAAGCGGGAATCGAAGATATAATCATTGTCACAGGAAAGAATAAACGTGCGATAGAAGACCATTTTGATAATGCATATGAACTAGAGAATAACTTGAGGGAAAAAGGGAAATTCGATTTATTGGAGAAGGTACAATACCCATCGAATTTAGCTAATATCCACTACATTAGGCAAAAAGAACCGAGAGGCCTCGGACATGCTGTTTGGTGTGCCCGTAACTTTATTGGTGATGAGCCATTTGCCGTCCTTTTAGGCGATGACATCGTTCAAAGTGATGAGCCCTCACTACGTCAATTAATCAACGAATATGATGTGACAGGTTCGTCCATCATTGGTGTGCAGCCAGTAAATGAGAATGAAACACACAGATATGGCATCATTGATCCGCTTACTCAAGAAGGCAGAAGATACGAAGTGAACCGATTCGTTGAAAAGCCAAAACAAGGAACGGCACCATCCAATTTAGCGATCATGGGAAGGTACATCCTAACCCCTGAAATATTCGATTTCTTAGCTAAGCAGGAAACAGGAGCTGGCGGTGAAATCCAGTTAACGGATGCCATCCAAAAACTAAATGAAATCCAAAAAGTCTTCGCTTACGATTTTGAAGGAAAACGTTATGATGTAGGCGTTGTTGATGGCTTTGTGAAAACGACAATTGAATTTGCCCTGCAACGTCCAGATTTAAGAGACGACATTATAAGAGAAATGGAAAATCTCCTCAAGGTGCATAAAGCAGGAATCAAATAGGCCATTTTAAATAGGGAAAACTCCTATGTGATATCATCCCCTTTAGGTAGAGAGTGTACTAATGAACAATTTTGGATTGTACACGAATACCTGGAGGGTATTATTATGGCTAAAAGGGCTCAAGTGCGATTCAGGGACGCCCAATTCTTAAGACGCGTGAGGTTTATAAAGTGAAGAAGTCAGTTTTTTAAAAAAGGGGAAATTCTATATGATTTTGGTCGTTGGCGGTGCAGGTTATATTGGAAGTCATCTTGTAAAAGAGTTAGTAAATACAGAAGAGGTTGTTATTCTAGATAATCTCTCTACCGGTTTTCGTTCGCTGGTCGATTCGAAGGCCATCTTGGTGGAAGGGAATTTAGGGGACGAAGCGGTCTTGAATGATATATTCCTTAAGTATCCCATTAAAGCTGTTATGCACTTTGCTGCAAATAGCTTGGTTGGGGAGTCTGTCCAAGATCCTTATAAATACTATGAAAATAATGTAGGTGCAACTCTTACATTGTTGAATACCATGCTCAAGCATGATGTTAAGAATTTCATTTTTTCATCAACGGCAGCTACTTACGGGATACCGAATGTTGATATGATTGATGAGGATCAGCCAACCAATCCGATTAATCCATATGGCCGCTCGAAATTGATGGTAGAGCAGATCTTAGGAGATTTCGCAAAAGCATATGGACTTCATTATGTCGTCTTGCGTTACTTTAATGCGGCCGGAGCACATGCATCGGCAGAAATCGGTGAAAGCCATGATCCGGAAACACACTTGATTCCGATTATTTTACAGCATTTATTAGGTCAACGTGAGAAGATTTCCGTGTTTGGTACGGACTATGACACAGAAGATGGCACGTGCATCCGTGATTATATCCATGTAACGGATTTAGCTCAAGCCCATATAATCGCGCTTCAAGCCCTATTGTCCGGGAAGAAGGATACGGCCATCTACAATCTTGGGAATGGAAAAGGATTTTCGGTTAAGGATGTAATCGACACTTGTGAAAAGGTCACTGGAGTGAAGCCGACCATCGAGTATGCAGACCGTCGCCCTGGAGATCCAGCCCGTCTTGTTGCTTCAGCCAATAAGATATATGAAGAACTTGGATGGAAAGCATCAATAGATTTGGAAGAGATTATTGAAAGTGCGTGGAAATGGCATAAATCTCAAATGAATTAAAGGCCCGAATAGTTTAACAATTAAAGGTCGTTTCAGGCTGGAGACAAACTCGAAGAAAAGCGAGTTTGTCTCCAGTTTTTTTATTCGAAAAAAACTGGAGACTGGCTTTCAGCAAAGCACCAGCTCTCTTTGGAACAGAAACTATAACGTATTCTTTCTCTTCATGGAATTTTAAATAAAATTAGATTAATTTGAGTTATTGTATAATAGTCAGAAAATAAAATCAATGGTTATTACCAGCAAGGAAAACGGTTATTTCTTTTAATATAGGATAACTGGACAAAAAGGGTTTTTATAAAGGACATAGAATTACTATTCAATAGAAACATCATTCATTTAATAGGAGATGTTATATTTGAAAATGGTAAGGGTTTTCCATTACGATGCGTTCAGCAATAAACCGAATAGAGGAAATCCGGCAGGTGTGGTTTTAGATGCGGATGGGCTGACGGAAAAGGAAATGCAGGATATAGCGATGAAGGTGGGGTTCAATGAAACTGCGTTTCCCACTAAATCCGATATTGCCGATTTTAGAATCCGTTACTTTACACCAGGACACGAAATGAATCTTTGCGGACACGCCACAATGGCTACCATTCATGCACTGAAGTCCCGGGGATTATTGGATAAAGATGTGCTAACGATTGAAACGGGAGCGGGAATATTGCCAATCAAGATCCATTCGACGGTGGATCAAAATCTATACATAACGATGAAGCAGGCCACTCCGAAGTTTGAAGAGTTTAGCGGAGATAAGGGTGATTTAGCTGGTTCCCTTGGACTTGATATAGAAGATCTAGAAGCGGAATTACCTATTATTTATGGAAGTACAGGTTTATGGACTTTACTGATTCCGATTAAAGAACGCAATGCATTCAAAAAGATGAAGGCGAACAATAACCTGTTTCCGCAAATATTAAAGGAAATGCCAAGAGCTTCTGTACATCCTTTTTGCTTGGAAACGTACGATAAGGATGCCCATATGCATGCCAGGCATTTTTCTTCGCCATTTTCAGGTACACTTGAGGACCCGGTTACAGGAACCGCTTCAGGTGTAATGGGAGCTTATTATGCAAAATACATAAAGAATGACCGTGAAAATCAGTTGCACCTGTTAATAGAACAGGGAAATGAAATCGGAAAGGATGGCAGAGTTCGCGTTACGGCCACCAAAAACCATGACACCTATGATATTGAAATCACAGGGAATGCTGTCTATGTTAATGAATTTGAAGTGGAAGTCTAAAGGTGAATGAAGGGGTACGAAGTAAAAGGAGGATGGGCGGTTGAGTGATAAGCATATTTTAAAGAACCGTTCATTCCTTTTCATTTGGATGGGAAATATCATCTCTGAATTAGGTGCTGCCTTTGGGACCTTTTGCAATTCAATCCTTATCTTTCAGCTTACAGGCTCCACCATGGCTTTGGGAAGCATGTGGATACTATATTTTGTACCATCCTTGATACTGCAATTATTTATCGGACCGTTTATTGACCGATGGAGCAGGAAGCGGATCATGGTATTTTCGCAGTTGAGCAGGGGACTGGTTTTTCTTATCCCGTTATTGTCATCATTAACAGGGAATCTTGAAGCATGGCACATTTTCGCCGTCCAGATCTTCATAGGATTAATAACCCCCTTGTATTCCCCCGCCAATCAATCGATAATACCTACAATCATTCCTTCATCCCAGTTAAGCGCTGCAAATGCGTATTTGGATGGGACAATTCGGCTGATGACTTTTTTGGCACCCTTTGCCGGAGGAGTGGTCGTGGAATCCATAGGCGTGAAGGCCACAATGCCTCTTGTTTGTGCATTGTTTATTATAAGTGGTTTCATACTCCTATTAATCCAAGAATCAAGAGTGGCATTGCCTATACGAAAATCATGGCTAGAGCAATTCACCGAAGGAGTATCTTATTTTTTCAAACAGCCCCTTATTGTATGGCTGGGAGTTTTTTTGGCGTTTGTTCAATTTGGAGTGGGCGTATCGATGGTCATTAACCTTCCCTATATTACAAGGGAGCTATCTGGCAGTTATGCTGAATACGGGTATTTCATGTCCAGTTTTCCGTTAGGCTATGTTTTGGGCGCCTTGCTTGTAAGAAGACTGAGCCATAGGAGCCGAAGGGCTTTGATGCTAGGGGCTCTAATCATTGGCGGACTCACATATATCCTACTAGGAATGAATGTAAGTATCCATTTTGCCTTTGTTACGGAGAGTGTTGCGGGCGTGGCCATGGCCATTTTCAGTGTTCATAATATAACCATTTTCCAACAATATGTACCGAATTCCATGATGGGGAAAATATCATCGGTCCGATTATTCATCATTAGAGGTGCGATGCTTTTAGGGGTAATGACAGGAACGATCCTGAGTGACATTTGGCCGATCCGGCTTTTATACATATTGATAGGTTCAATAATATGCACCGTATCGATTTTAGGATTGTTACATCCATACTTTAAATTCATGGATTACCCAAATGATGAGGAACGTACTGCCTGTGAAAGGTAAATTGAACACGTAAAAACCCTGTGCTAAGACGTTTATTGTCTTTGCACAGGGTTTTTTAATCAATCATTCCCCCATGCTCATTCCTTTTAAAACGACCGCAGTCAGAAACACGGTCACGCAAATGATTGAGGTAGATACGACAATCGCAATTGGTAAAGTCATTGGAAATCCCTCCTTTAGATGATGGTCACGCCGCTAAGATCAACCTTCGCTCCATATAAAAAGTTATAAGTAAGTTTATCCATTGAAGCTCCAGTAAAATCGATTTTCTTTAAATCGGACATCCGGAATTGAACATTGATGAGTGTGGCATCACGAAATGATGCCTTTTTCAATGAAGAACCTTCGAAAATGGTTTGGTTGAATGTTTCCCCATCAAATATAAGACCAGATAGATTACAGCTTTTAAAATGGGTTTTATTATAAATGCTGTTCTTGAAAGTTACGCCTTTTAAATTTGCACTTTTAAATAAGGTGCTCGTTAAATTGGCGTTTTCAAAGATGCAATTATTTAAGTTAGTGCTTTTAAATGTGCTGTTCGTCAGGTCGGAATGGCTGAAATCAGAACGGCTTAAATCGCAGGAATTAAATTTTCCATCATGCACGGAAACCGAGCGGAAGTCGGAATCCAATAAGCGTTGCCTAGAATAGTCCATGCTTATCGCCTGCTCAAGCACATTGTATTGCAGATTGAGTGATTCTATGAGCTCTGATACTTCCCCAATCGAATCCACAGTCAGCTTATACGCTTCCTGCTCACTGGTACCATTCCTTCTATGGTCATTGTATTTTTCCAGTAAGTTTTGCAGCAGTTCTTCTTCCAATTCCTTTGCTGTTTTTGCACTTTTGTACGGGGCGAAAATGCCATGAACATGTGCATGCAGTTTTTCAATCACATTTTATCTTCCTTTCTTACAAGAGGCGCTCAAGTATTCGCTTGGCCTGCTCCCAGTCACTTTTATTTTGGATATATGTGTCTTCCCCGATGGGGGTTATTTTGTAATATTTCCTTCTCCCGCCCTGTGAGGCATCTCCCCAATAAGAGATGATGCATCCGTCCTTTTCCAGACGTTTTAAGCTGGAATACATGGTCGCTTCCTTAATTTCATATTGCTCATCCGAATCCATATAAATCAGTTTGCTGATTTCATAACCATATTTATCGCCACTTTGCAGGAGTTTTAGAATCATTGTATCTACATGTCCGCGAAGCAGGTCAGAGGATAGTTGTCGTTGAACCAAATCCTCACCTCCTATGGTATATCTTATAGTGTATTACTATGACAGTCAAGGTAATTTATTAAAATGGGCGCAGGTGTAAGGTCTGTATTTAAAAAGGTCTAGCTTTTAGAGTTGGAGGGTTGTACTTTATGAAAAGAAATACAGGAAAACCTAATGTCGGACATGCTGCTTTTAAAGCGGCAGGAGCAATCTTATGCTGATTTAAGGAAGAAAACCAATAGTGGGAACGGTTTTGAGAGATATGGGATACATGACCGTTATCGTGGAAGGAAACATCGCATGCTGAATGAACTTTACTGATTTGCCGGTAATTATATCCGCTTGGAAGGGATTTCATATGCTTTATAGAAGAAGTATGTAAGAGGTCAGGGAGGTGTGGATGTTGAATAATTCGTGGAATAAAATAATTTATAAGGTTTGGTCTCCTATATATGACAAAACCTTCAGTGCCCTCTTTTTAAAAGCCAGGAAAAGTTTATTTGAAGAGATATCATTTCATGACAATGCAAAGGTTCTGTTTGTGGGAGTAGGAACGGGTGCTGATTTAGAGTCGATCAAGCACCTTGACCTTGAGATAACAGCGATAGATCTTTCGGCTGATATGCTAAAAAAGGCGATGGTTAAATATGGGGATAGATCGATCACTTTCCTTGAGATGGATGCACAGCATATGGAATTCGATAATGAATCATTTGACTATATAGTTGGAAGTTTGGTCCTTTCCGTCGTACCTGATGCAAATGAATGTCTTCAGGAAATGATCAGGGTTTTAAAAGGCGAGGGGAAAATAATCATATTCGATAAGTTTATCTCTAAAGATGAACGGCTTTCATTACCCAAAAAGCTTCTGAGGCCCATCATTAGATTTTTAGGTACAGATATTGGCTTGAGGTTTGAAGACTTGTTAAGTAGACATGAAAAGAATATGAAAATGGAAGAAGATCGATCAATCATGCTGAATGGAATGTATAGAAAGATAATTATCAGTAAACGGATATGACGTGTAAAGACCCAATCATTCATAAAAATGGAAGGGGTCAACATGAAAACACTTATTTTTAATAATAATGAACTTACAGTACTCATATAGATTTGATAATTTGAATGATTACCAATCATCGTTCAATACTCATCAATCATGCCTTTTGTTTGTTTTGCCTTAGGTTGGCTTATATTAAATAGATTTATAAAGCGGAAAATTACTTTGGTTTTTCTAATCATCGTTATTTCATCCTTTATCAGTATGCAAATGATTTGCCAATGCTTACTGCCATCAGTATGATTTTAACCCTATTATTATCTTCTTGGAGATATCGGGAACTGCTGGTTATAGAGAGGCAGTTGTGGATTCTTTTAATCCGGTGGGATATTTTTTCTTCTAAGGTGGATTTATTTGTTTACAGGTCTTGCCATTTTGTATGGCTGCCAAAGCGATGGTAAAGAACAATAATTTTGAGGAAGCTGGTGGAGGCATGTTTCAGAAGTGGATTGGGAGTCAATTGAAAAATCCGAAAGGACCTCTCTCCAAATGGGTGGGCAGGTATATGGAGAGAGGGAACCATACTATAAATGATTGGACAATTAGCTTATTGAATAGTAATGGAAACGAAAAAATTCTGGAAGTCGGAATAGGAAATGGCTCAACATTAACTAGATTGGCTCAAGTGAACATTCTTGGCAGAAATTATGGTGTCGATATTTCCGAAAAGATGGTCAAAGAAGCAATGAGGAGGAATAGGAAGTATCTGTACGATGGGGTGGTGGATATACAGGTAGCCAATATTGAAAGCTTACCTTTTAGAAATGACTTTTTTGATAAAGTATTCACTGTCCATACCATTTATTTTTGGGATGATATTGATCAAGGCATAAGTGAAGCATACCGAGTGTTAAAACCGCATGGAATGTTATTTTTATCAATTATGGATAAAACCAATATGGAAATGATGGAGCGAACGAAGGACTTTAAACTGTATTCAATCCAGGAGATAGAAAGCAGCTTGGTACAATGCGGATTCAAGGACATCAGGATACATAATAGAGATGAGTTTTATTGTTTGGTAGCTAAAAAATAGGAACCTGTCCGCAATGTTGATAATGGTTTGTTTCTTTCAAGGAGCGTAAGTACGGGTGCATCGTTGTTTATCATTCAATAGATGCTCTTGCTTTTCTCATGGATATTGAGCAGATCAACGGGTTATTAAGTAATGTTGGATCATAACTATCAGAAGGTAGTTTGAGCACGTCTTTGCTAGCTTTACATCATATGGAACGATGCAGCTGTTACATGGCCTTTGGCAGAAATTGGTATAATTAAATTGTGGGATTTAATAGGAAGAGGTGATGGTTTTGTCGGAGACGATTACAACCTATGAAAAAAGGGAGATGGAACTATGGAAAGGCATATGACATTTGATGATGATGCGGGTATGGGCTATATCTATTTAACCGAACCATTGAAGCACCACACCATTACAAAAACGGACGAGCTCCCGCTTAACGAGAGTATCGTTCTGGATTTCGGCAAAGGCATTCCAATCATAGGAATTGAATTGGAAGGTGAAACAGCCTTGAAAATTAAAGGTCTGGCTGATGAAATGCCTACATTCACAAAAGGAACCACAGCTGATGGTGAAAGCTATTATTCCTTAAGATTGAATGATGAACTTGTAAAACGGTCAGTTACTCATCCTGATGCCAAGAAAATAGTGTTTCTCTTTTCAGATCCTGACTGCAGGGAATTTATAGGAATCGATATATATGACACGAAGTCCTATGATGAGTCATTCTTAATCGGCTGATTTTAGTTCATCTCCATACAGCCAGAACCCGAAACGAGAGGGGAATCCATTATTCAATATTTGCAAAGACGGCAAGATCTTTTTTATTGCCAACCACTAAAAGCATATCTTTTTCATGGATATCCTGATCGGGTGATGGTGCTATGATAATTTCCCCATTACTCACGATGGCAATGACGCTGATATTATATTTTGCGCGTAAATCGAGCTCCCTGAGGCTTTTTCCCTTCATGCTGATGGGGAGGATGATTTCCTCGATATTGTATTCTTTAGAGAGTTCAATATAGTTCAACATGTTGGGGGACAGGAGCTGATTCGCGACCCGTTCCCCCATATCCCTCTCAGGATAGATGACCCAGTCGGCACCAACTTTAGTGAGCACCTGACCGTGATTTTTATTAAGGGCCTTGGCAATGACTTTTTTGACCCCAAGTTCTTTTAAAAGCAAAGTAGTTAAAATGCTTGATTGCATATCAATTCCGATGGCTACGATGACACAATCGAAGTTGCGGATTCCAATGGATTTCAATGTCTCTTCTTCAGTGGTATCCGCAATGACTGCATGGGTAACGCTCAGTTCCGCATTCTCGACTCTTTCCCCGCTGATATCAATACCCAATACCTCTTGGCCGGCCGAATATAATCTATGTGCCACGCTCGTTCCGAATCTTCCTAAACCAATCACGGCATATTGTCGTTTTCCCATCTTTTACACTCCTTCATTTATGATTAACCAATCATGATTTTCCCTTTTGGACGACGGAACGGATCTGGCTTACGCCTCATTGCGATAGCAAAGGCAAAAGTCAAAGGACCCACCCGGCCTGCAAACATCGTGAAAATGATGAGCATCCGGCCAACGGGTGATAATTCGGGGGTTAAACCCATTGAAAGTCCCACGGTGGCGAAAGCGGAAGTGGCTTCAAATAAAACCATCAAGAAATCACTGCCGCTTTCAGTGATGGTCAGCAGAATGGTGATGGTTGAAACGATGAATACTCCAATGAATGTAACGGATAATGCTTTAAAGATGGTTTCACTTACAATGCGGTGCCGGAAAAATACCACATCATCCTTTCCTTTAATCTGTGACCAGACCGTTCCGATAAGCGTCGCAAATGTGGTTGTTTTAATCCCGCCGCCAGTCGATCCGGGTGACGCCCCAACGAACATCAAGAAAATGATGAGCAGTACTGTGGGGTGAGTCAAATCAGGGATATTCAGCGTATTGGAGCCTGCCGTTCTTGGTGTAACCGATTGAAATAGAGACGATAACGTTTTACCCATGAAAGATAAAGGCTGCAATGTCTTGGCATTACCGAACTCGAATAAAAAGATTAAAATTGCGCCGGCGATTGTAAGTGTCAAGCTAGTCATCAGAACAACCTTCGTATGTATGGATAAACGATGGGTATCACGATATTCGTATAGTTCATTCATCACGATAAAACCTATTCCGCCAAACGTGATCAGAAAGGCGACCGTAAGGGTTACGAATGGATCCGATACATAAGGGGTCAAACTCTTGAATTCTCCCATTAAATCAAATCCGGCATTATTGAAATTCGATATGGAATGAAAAACCCCGTAATAGATCGCTTTGCCGATTGGCATGTCAAAAGAAAAGCGAATCGATAAGATAAGGGCACCCATGCCTTCAATGATGGACGTGAAAATTAAAAGCCGTTTTACTAACTTGACTATACCTGCCATGGATAGATTATTTAAGGATTCCTGCAAGAGTAACCTGCCTTTTAAGGAAATCCTTTTGCCTAAAAGAAAAAAGAAAAACGTAGCAAATGACATGAATCCTAAGCCGCCTATCTGAATCAGTGTTAAGATGACCAATTCACCAAAGGTGGTGAAAGTCGTTCCCGTATCCACTACGACAAGCCCTGTTACACATGTAGCGGAGGTTGAGGTGAATAAAGCATCCAGAAAAGCAAGACCATTTCCATTTTCAGTGGAAATCGGCAGGGTCAGCAAATAGGCCCCAATAAGTATCAGGGTGGCAAATCCGAGTACAAGGATTTTTGGCGGATCGAACATATTTTTTGCTTTTATCAATTGATCATCCCTACCTAAAAATGACATGTGTAAAACTGTATCTTAACCATTAATCCTTTTAACGAATCTTTTTTAAGCATAATAAAAAGACCTGCGAAAACATCGAACAGCTATTTTGTCACAAAAAGCGTGCAAAAATAAGCTCCTGAAATAGGCGGTCTTATGACCTCCTTCGCTTTAGCCGACGAAGTTAGCTGACGGGTAGGATGGCGAAAGAGCTGATCTCATCCCTTCTGCAAGGCAGAATTAACCCCAAATGATTGGGTCCTCCGTACTCAATTCCCTTGAGTTTAGGCCGAAATGTATTAAATTGATAAACGTATTCTACTCCCATCATTTAGCAGTTGTAAACCCCTAAATTGTAAAAAAATATTTCTTTAACAAAACTGAAAATTTATGTTTTATTTACATTGAAAAAACGTATTGACAAATATTAGTTAGCACATTATGATAGGTTCGATTAATCCGATTATGATAACAGTGTCGGTGTACTTTATTCAACACTTTCAAGCTGAACAGGTCATTGCCAATCAATGTTATTAATATATATATATAAATTATTTTTCTTTTGAAAAGCATAAAGATAAAGAAAAAGTCATTGGATTCAAAATTTAAAGGTTTCAGACATTTTATAAAAAAGGCGGGCAATTATGGAGAAGACGTTCAATAGATATGTTATTAACGCTACAGGCAAGGGTGGCCAGACATATTTAACACAATGCCAGGATAAAGATGCACTAAGGAAATGGATAGCCGATCATGAGGACCAAATCATAATGAATGAGTTAAGGATTACGGATAAGAAAAAGAATCCGTTTTTAAAATTGTTTTCCCTAAAGTAAATCAACTGAATCCAAACATTCATTAGCGGTATTCAATTATGTCATTCCTGTGTCTTTTCCGGGAACGCTGAGCGAAAAATTCATATCTTGTTTTGCTTTCAAACTCATTTAATTTTGAATGAGTTTTTTTGCTTTGAAAATTATAACGTTTACAAAATCAAACCATCAATGTTAAAATTTAGGGGAAATGTGGTTACGATGAAGAAAAAAGTAAATGAAATGCAACTTTCCGGTGAGCTCCGTAAACTGGAAAGGAGTAACGGGTATGTATTGAAGCGCCTCCGAGTATAGGAAGTGAAGGGAGCGCCCATTATAGTGCATAGTCATTGCATGTTGTTAATGCAATACGGCCTAAGATTAATAATGGTGACATATTAATGTGGCACCGTTCTCTTGATCCCGTCCCCAAGACGCATTTCTTGGGGATGGGATTTTTTATTATTTTTATATTTTCTTTCTAAGGAGGAGAAGCGTTGATGTTCAGAAATTCATTAGTATCTTGGAAATATCCTTCCATTCTATTGTGCGGGATTGGGATTTCCAACTTCGGCGCTTGGGTTTATTTCATTGCACTTAATTTAATCGTGCTGGATATGACTGGCTCAGCCTTGGCGGTTGCTGGACTTTATATCGTTAAACCGATGGCTGCCATATTTACGAATGTTTGGGCAGGCAGCGTGATCGACCGGATCAATAAGCGTAATCTAATGATCGCACTTGATCTATTTCGTGCGGTATTGATAGCTTTGCTGCCATTGGCTTCTTCTATTTGGGTCATCTATTCCCTTGTCTTCGTGATCAATATGGCAGAGGCCATGTTTGTAACGACATCAAGGACTTATATAACAAAATTAATCCCCATTGAACAGCGGAAACGATTTAACTCATTACGAAGCTTGATCGATTCTGGAGCTTTTTTGATTGGGCCAGCGATAGCGGGTATCCTTTTCTTAATCGGTACACCGGTTGTTGCTATTTATATTAACGCGGCTGCCTTATTATTATCCGGTATCATCACTCTATTCATGCCTAATCTTGAAAAGGATCATTCCCTTGAAAAATCCAGTCATTACCTGTCTTGGACCATCATGAAAAAGGATTGGGGCATCGTCCTGGATTTCAGCCGGAAATCTTCCTATATCATGCTCATTTATTTCTTATTCAGCTGCATGGTGGTGATGGAAACGGCCATTGATTCCCAAGAAGCAGCGTTTGCCAAGGCCGTACTCCTTTTGTCGGACAGCGATTACGGATTCCTTGTAAGCATCGCCGGGGCAGGCATCATTGCGGGTGCCATAGTCAATGCGGTATTCATCAGTAAAGTGCAAATTTCATACCTGATTGGTCTTGGATCTTTGTTTGTCTCGATAGGTTATATAATCTATGCGTTTTCGAATTCCTTTTTACTGGCTGCCATCGGTTTTTTCATCATTGCCTTTTCACTGGCGTTTGCCAACACAGGCTTTCAAACCTTTTATCAAAATAATATTCCCGTGGAAATCATGGGCAGGGTCGGAAGTGTTTTTGGCTTGTTAGAAGCTTTATTGATCATCATCACTACCGCAATTGTTGGTGTTTCAGCTCATTTCATTTCGATTCGGTTCGTGGTGATTTCAGGTTCCATGATCATGTTCGCTTTATCAATTTTATTGTCGATGCTTAGTATGAAAACCTCGAAGAGCAGGTATTATTCCGTTGATAATATAGAGGTTAAAGCGGAGAAAAAGATGTAATCCAATTTTAAAGGCATGTTGATAGAACATGCCTTTAATGAATCGTTCATTGAATGAATGTGCGTAATTGGTTGATGAAGTTCAAGATTTGAAAATGGATTTTCGCCATTTCTTCCACCGTTTGCTCTTCACAATTCTCCAGCCACTCCTGTATCACTCCTAAAATCGCCGATGTCATGAAGGCATGCATATACTTGCGAAATGCTTCATCTTTAGCTGCTGGATTCATGCTGATCAAACGCTCCAATAGTACTTCACCGAACACAAGCTTTATTTTTTTTGCAAAAGAAGGATCTCCCTTATCTCCAAGAATGGCCCTTAATGCGTGCGCATGTTCACTAATGAATTGAAAAATCGCTACGAAAGGCGGGTAAAGCTGTTGTTGATGAAGAGCCATAAAAGCCTCTTTCGGCAAAATGGCAGTAATGCGAGTTTGTAGTTCATTTAACAATTCCTGCTGTAACTGATCCATCAATTCATATTTATCTGTGTAATGTAAATAGAATGTGCCCCGATTAATGTTGGCGCGCTCTGCAATTTTCTTCACTGATACATGTGAGAAACCCTCTGCTTCAACGAGTGCAATAAAATGATGTTGTATCTGCATTTTCGTCTTTTGTACCATATCCTCATGAATCGATGCCATGGAATGTCTCCTTCACTAAACATTTTTCCAAATTTGTTGATTGTATTAGACCAAATGCTACCTTAGAATGATGATACACTCAACACCGTGTTAATTAAAGAGGGAGGATGTGTGTACAATGAAAAATGCGATTTCCATTGAAGGAATTGCTAAGGGTTTTCATCAGAAGAAGGTCATTCAGCCATTGAGCCTGAATATTGAAAAAAGCGGAATTTTTGGCTTGTTAGGTCCATCCGGATGCGGAAAGACGACCTTGATTAAAATGATTGTCGGATTGATTAAGCCCGATGCGGGTAAAGTCACGGTTCTAGATCATGAAGTTCCAAATGAAGTACTGTTAATGGATGTCGGTTATATGGCACAGTCCGATGCTTTATATACAGAACTGACGGGAGTTGAAAACCTCGAATTTTTTGCGAAGCTATACCGTTTTTCGAAAAAGGAACGAAGGGAACGCATTCAATATGCAGCTGAAATCGTTCAGTTGACGAATGATTTGAACGTTCGGGTTGCGCATTATTCAGGGGGAATGAAACGCCGTCTGTCACTGGCGGTAGCACTCATCCAAAATCCTGAGATTCTCATTTTGGATGAACCGACAGTAGGAATCGACCCTTTGCTGAAACAATCGATATGGCAGGAACTTGAGCGTTTAAGAAATGAAGATCATAAGACGATCATCATTACTACGCATGTGATGGATGAAGCGGAACGATGCGATAAACTGGCGATGCTGCGCGAAGGTGCAATCATCGCGGCAGGAACTCCGGCAGCTTTAAAAGAACAATTTGCCGTGGAAACGCTTGATGATGTTTTTTTAAGGATTGGAGGTGGCCTAAAATGAGAATTGCCTCTCTTGTTACTCGAATTACACGGCAGATGCGCCGGGATCGAAGGACGCTCGCTTTATTTTTCCTAGCCCCATTGCTCATTTTAACGCTCATGTATTTTATTTTCGATACAGAAGCAAGTGATTTGAAAATCGTTGTTACAGGCGGTAATGAAGCTATGGCTAAAGCATTGAAACAAGCGGATTTTCAAGTAACGGCCGCTGAGGAATTTTCACAGGAAAAAATGATTGAAAATGATACGGATGGCTGGCTGCAGGTTGAAAATGGCAAAATAAAACTGACACTATTGAACGACGAACCGACCCGTGCAAAGGCCATTCAAATGCAAATGATGCATGGCTTGCAAGGGAATGAAAAAGACAACACTCCTTCGATTGAGGAGCAATATGTTTACGGAGATGCCAACACAAAAGGGTTTGATACGTTCAGTCCGATGCTCGTCAGCTTTTTCGTGTTCTTCTTTGTATTTTTAATAGCGGGGGTTGCGCTTTTGAAGGAGCGAACAAGTGGTACGTTGGAACGGTTGCTTGCTACACCGATTAAGCGATACGAAATCGTAGCGGGGTATGTAATCGGGTATGGGATATTTGCGCTCGTTCAAACCCTAATTGTCGTACTATATGCTGTAAATGTGTTGGATATCGTCCTTGTTGGCTCCATTTGGCTCGTTTTACTGACGAATATACTTGTCGCGCTCGTTGCATTATCGCTTGGTACATTACTATCGAGTTTCGCGACATCTGAATTCCAAATGGTACAATTCATTCCGTTGGTCATCGTGCCGCAAGTCTTCTTTACAGGAATTTTTCCATTGGATGGCATGTCAGACTGGCTGCAAAAAATCGGCAAGGTCATGCCGCTCTATTACGCATCGGATGCCATGAACGGCATTATGTACAAAGGTTTCACGTTCAATGAGGTTTTACTGGATTTACTAATTCTTCTGGCCTTTTCCGTCGTTTTTATCACCATCAATATTATTAGTTTAAAAAAATATAGAGCACTATAAACCCTTTAAAAGAAGCAGGATTCCTGGAACATGAGGAACCCGCTTTTTTGTTTTACTGGACATACTTTAGAGTTGAAAACTAGGTATAACCAAAAAATAATAGAAACTTATACTTTTTTGACCATGACCTTTTCATTGTTATAATCTGATTCGCCATTGAATGCAAAGCCGAATTTCTTATACAAATGAAGGGCAGCCTGATTATCTTCAACTATGCTTAAATAGATTTCAGGACAATCATATTCTTCTATTAATCTTTTTATTAAAGCCTCCAACAAGATACTTCCAAGCCCGAAACCCTGATGTTCAGCGTCAATGAAAAAGCGGTCTAACCACACTCTGCCATTTTCGCCTTCCCCAGGGAAAAATCCATACATCGCAAAACCGACCAAGATATCACCCGAATAAAGCCCAACTGGCCTGTAATATTTACATTCATTAGCGTCTTTTAAACATTGTTCAGTCGTTTCGATGTAAGCCTTTTGCTTTTCGTATATTCGTAATTTCAAAATATCCGCTACATTTTCGTTCGAGACTTCATTTATAGTGGTCTTCATCATTTATTTTCCTTTCTCATTTCGCACATGGTTATCCGCTTTGTTATCATGATATATTAATATCCTAAGGTATATGGTTACCATATAGTCAAGAGGAGAGGTCGTAATGTCTGATGGAAATGTAGGCAAATATTTTACTACTGGCGAATTCGCCAAATTATGCAATGTAAAAAAACAAACGCTCATTCATTATGATGAGATTGGGCTTCTTACTCCCGATATAAAAAACGAAAAGGGCTATCGGTATTACTCTTATCAACAATTTGAAGTTTTTTCGGTCATCACGCTTTTAAAAGAATTCAATATGCCTTTGAAAGAGATTAAATGGTTTCTTACTAACAGGTCACCTATGGAACTAATTGAACTTTTCAAAGAAAAGACCATAGAATTAGAAAAAAAGATAAAAAATCTTCACAGAGTGCAGAAGATCATTGAAACGAAAATATCCCTCACTGAAAAAGCGATTTGTATGGATGACTCTCAAATCACCTTGAAAATTCAGGAGGAAGAACAGCTCTTCCTTAGTGAATCCATCCTGAACTCTTCTGATGCCGAATTCTTAAAATCTACATCTGACTTCATTGATTTCTGTAATGAAAATGAATTTTACACAGGATTCCCTATCGGGGCCATGATTAGTAAAGAAAACATCATCGACGGAAATCATGATGACTATTCATTTTTGTACACGAGAGTCATGGAAAAGCACCCAGCCCCCACCTTCTATTCAAAACCGAAGGGACTTTATGTTGTTGCCTATCATAAAGGCAGTTATAAAAATATCTCCGAAACGTACGAAAGAATATTACAATTCATGGAGAGTGAAAACTTGAACCTCAAATCGTTTGCATACGAAGAATACATCTTGGATGAAGTCGCGGTAAAGGGTTATGAAAATTACCTGACGCAAATCATGGTTGAAGTGGAATGAGGATGGGGAGATATTACATAGTTCGGGCGAGAACTAAATCATGCCAAGCAATGCCATCAGCCTTGAACATACTGGCAGTTTTCTAGAATGACAGGTTTATATTCTGCAGTTTGTTGACGGGTTGTTAAAGATGTCCTAGGATATAAGGGTATGTAATGGTTTGGAAATAAATAGAAGGTGGGAGTTGTATGTCTATAAAATCGGTCATGCTTTCCCTTTTGCTGTCGCAAGCAATGTTTTTGTGCGGTTTGCCTTTTTTTCTTCAGCTCCTATTATATTTGAATCCTTTGGTGATCATGGTTGTCTGGTTTTGTATACTTCTTTTCGTTTCGTTTGCGGTTCTTTATTTTCGAGGTGAAACGGTCATGATTCCGCGCCTTTTATGGCAGGCAGCATTGTTTGGCTACAGCTTATCATTATTGGTTTTGCTGTTCTTCCGACCAAAAGGGCAGGTATATTCGTATAATTTGATTCCTTTTTCTACGATTCTTTCATATTTATCGAACGAAATGAACGGGCTCGTTTCATTTTATAACCTTAGCGCCAATGTGGGGCTATTTATTCCATTCGGGCTGTATTTGTTGTCCAGGGATGGGAAAGAGCCCTCCGCTATAACGAAATTTCTTTATCCATTACTTTCGATTTCGGGCATCGAAATCTGTCAGTTTGTTTTTCGGCGCGGAAGTTTGGATGTCGATGACCTTATCCTGAATATGATTGGTGTTTATCTTGGGTACGTTCTGTATCCTTTGTTCACGAGAGTGGTAGTGTTCCGTTCAGGAAAAGTAAAAGGATGAGAGGCAGTAAATATATTAAATGAAAGGGTGGATTTCCATGTATAGCACTTTAGAAGAATTATCGAGCCATCCGGTGTTTCATTATTTTGCAGCGATTTCCAAAATTCCGAGAGGATCGGCTAATGAAAAAGCGATCAGTGACTATCTGGTTCGCTTCGCTAAGGATAGGAACCTGGAGGTGATCCAGGATGAAGCGCTGAATGTCATTATCAAAAAGCCTGCCACAATTGGATATGAAAGTGCACCTACCGTCATTATCCAGGGGCATATGGATATGGTTTGCGAAAAGAACAAGGGTACGGTTCATGATTTTGAGAAAGATCCGCTTCGATTAAGGATTGTGGGAGACATGTTGTATGCGACGGATACAACATTGGGGGCAGATAATGGGGTTGCTGTTGCTTATGCTTTGGCATTATTGGATGCAAATGATATTCCGCACCCTTCTCTTGAAATAGTCATAACGACTGAAGAAGAAACGACGATGAAGGGTGCACTTGCCGTGGATCCGGCTCACTTCAAGGGGAAAATGATGATCAATATCGATTCGGAGGAAGATGGAAAGCTGCTGGTCAGCTCTGCAGGAGGAATACGCGTTCGGCAGATCCTGCCAATCGATTGGGAATCGGCTTCTATTGTTGATGCTGTATCTTATAACATCAGGATTAAAGGGTTGAAGGGCGGACACTCCGGTATGTCCATCCATAAGGAAAGAGGGAACTCCAATAAACTTTTGGGCAGAGTATTACATGAATTAACGACAGACTTCCCTTGCCACATACAGCAAATGAACGGGGGCCTGAAAGGGAATGCGATTCCTCGTGAAGCAGAGGCGACAGTACTGATTCATTTAGAAGATGTTCAGAAGATAGCGGATAGACTCCAGCAATGGGAGGATACTTTTAAAAATGAACTGCAATCTTCCGACCTTGAGGTATCGATTAGGTTTGAAAAGATCGAAACGATTTCTTCAAACATTTTTTCCAAAGATACGGTGACTAAAGCCATTACCTCCTTACTGGTAATCCCCCATGGCGTTCAAGGAATGAGCATGGGAATAGAAGGATTAGTGGAAAGTTCGACGAATCTAGGGGTCGTTACAACAAATGAAACGGAAATGATATTCGAAAGTGAAATCAGGAGTTCGGTCAAAAGCATCAAATATAATATGGTCACGCAGGCAAAGGCGATTGCCGACATGCTTGGATGCGAACTATTGGTTGACGCGGATTATCCGGAATGGCCCTATAATCCTGAATCGACACTCAAGAAATTATTTGAAGAGACATACAAAGAAAAGTATCATGGGGATATTGAAATCATCGCTGTGCATGCAGGGATCGAGTGTGGGGTATTCATAGATAAGATACCAGGGTTGGATACTGTTTCAATAGGACCGGATATGTTTTCCGTACATACACCTGAAGAACACTTAAGCATCCCTTCGACCATAAACAACTGGGAATATTTTGTTTACACATTAAAGCGGATGAAGGATTTATAAAAAATGCATGTCTGGGGAACAATTGAAATTCAATAGATTTGGAGACATCCTATCGTTCAACGATAGGATGTCTCTTTTTTAATTGATATAAAGAACATGATAAATGACAAAAAATGAAAATGCTTATGTCACTAGCGAAGAAGGAAGTTTCCTCATATTTATTAGACTCACTAATGTATTGAAGCTATACAGATTGTTACTTAAAAAGGAAAGTGCAAAATTGATGGTGCCAATCAAGTAGCTTGCTTTGATGAGGCTTGGCAGACAGTTGGCGGAAAGGAGCGGATTTCTGAAAACAATGAAACATTTATTTGAGGGTTTGTAAAAGGAACGTTGATTTCCACTCCAGGCACTCGCTTTCCGCGGGCGGTCCGGGAGCCTCCTCGGCGCTTTTGCGCCTGTGGGGTCTCCCTTGGACGCGCTTTTCCCGCAGGAGTCTCGTACCTTCCGTTCCAATCAACTGAACTGTTTTTTAGAGAAAACTATATGCAAACTCGCTTTTCATTGAAGTTGCCTCCATTCTGAAAGAAACTGAGGTTTCTTTACAATCGTTATAAAATAAACTATTGTAAAGAAAACCTATCATTTAGTCTAAATTATTGTTCGAAATCATTATGTATAGAGGAAGGTATAGGGAAATATGGGTGTAAAGTATAGAATGGTCGTAGAACAAATGGAGAAAGAAATATTAGAAGGAAAATATACATTAAATACTAAGTTACCTACTGAAGAAGAGTTGATGAAGCAGTTCGATGTCAGCAGGAATACCATAAGAAAAGCAATCAATATATTGGCTGAACAGGGTTATATTTATCAAGTTCAAGGAAGCGGCATATTCCTAAGGGAATTTTCCCGACCTGGCTGTATTTCGATGAAGAATATGAATGGCTTAACGAAACAGTTTGAAAAGGATGAAATGACAAGTGAAGTGTTGAAGTTAGATTTAATAGAAGCTGATGAAAAGTTGGCCGAAAAAATGAAATGTAATCTAAAAACCAAAATCTATAACCTCAAACGGGTTAGATGCTTAAATGGTGAACCCATTGTAATAGAAGAGTCCTTTTTCAATAAAGACATCATCCCCATCATAAATAAAGAAATCGCAAATGGTTCCATTTATGAATATATAGTCGAGGATTTGAAGTTGAATATTGGTTTTGCAGATAAAATCATTTCGTGTGAGAAACTAAATGATGATGATGCAAAGCTTTTGGACTTGCAACCAGGAGATCCGACATTAATTGTTGAAAATACGGTATTTTTAAAAGCAGGAGTCGTTTTTGATTTTTCAATTGAGAAATATAATTATTCTTCCGCTAAATTATTAACATTAACTTAAAGAGAGCAGGAAATTCTTAAATAAGATTATTACGGTGAGAATTGGAGATATCGATTCACACCGTTTTTTTAAATTCATTTCTCTTTTTTTCCAACTACCCCATAAAACAAAATCTTCATAATATCTTCAGTCAAAGGCAGGATGCTTTGATAAACCTCTTCCCGTTGGATATATTCATTCATCGCTTTTATATAAAATAAAATCGCTTCATTAGATAAGTTCGGATCAACGTATCCTTGTTCCTTCCCCTCGTTAAACAGATTAATAAAGCGAGGCAGTGCCTTTTCTATATATATTTTTTCCATATAATTTACTCCGGAAGTATATTCCTTCATTAAATATTGATAAAAATCTTCATGAATTTGTTTCGCTGTTTCATTCTTCGTGAACATGATTTGCTTTATTTTTTCAGGGAATGCCATGTTGCTGGTAAGTGTTTGTTCAAATTCATCCATTGCCTTATCTGTATAATAAATAAAAACCTCATGAATTAAGTTATGTTTACTTTCAAAGTAATTATATATCGTTACTTTAGATACGTTTGCTTTTTTTGCTATTTCTCCAATGGAAATCTTTTGGACACCATACTCCATGAATAAAGCTAAGGCAGCCTCTAGTATATCCAGTTTTTTTTGTTCTCTGCGGCGTTGAAATCCGTCCATCTATTTCACCTCAACTTTAGTTTAATTAAAATTATGTAATAGAACAATAAAATAAGTTCATAAACTATTGTCAGTCATTCTTAATTTATATATTATGAACTAAATCAATTAAAATATTTCATAATTTCTTTTCAGAGGAAGAGGTGGATGGGGAATGTCAGTATTGAAAACAACGGATTTAACGAAAAAGTTTGGAAAGTTTACCGCTTTAAATGGGGTGAACATTGAAGTGAATAAAGGTGAGGTATTTGGATTCATCGGTCCTAACGGTGCTGGAAAATCAACAACGATCCGTGTGTTGCTGGGGATTTTAAAAGCGACGGCTGGGGAAGCGGAGATTTTTGGAATGGATGCATGGAAAGATGCGGTTGAAATTCACAAGCGAATCGCGTATGTTCCAGGAGATGTGAACCTATGGCCCAACTTAACAGGCGGGGAAGTTATTGATCTATTTGTTGAATTACGGGGGACGAACAATAAAAGCAGACGCGAAGAACTAATAAAAAAATTCGATTTGGATCCTTCCAAGAAATGTGGAACATATTCAAAGGGGAACAGGCAAAAGGTTGCTTTGATTGCTGCTTTCTCATCTGATGCCGACCTTTATATATTGGATGAACCAACATCAGGTCTAGATCCATTGATGGAAAGAGTTTTCCAGGAATATGTGATGGATGCGAAAAATGAAGGAAAAAGCATATTACTTTCCAGTCACATTCTTTCTGAAGTGGAAAGGTTATGCGATAAAGTGGGCATCATTCGGCAAGGAAAAATAATTGAAACGGGAACATTGGATGAGTTACGCCATTTAACGAGAACAAGCTTGCTTGTCGAAACGAAGCAACCTATCCCTGCTTTAGGGAATGTAAACGGTGTTCGGGATATCGTGAGGAAAGGTCAAGCACTTTCCTTCCAAGTGGATACAAGTGAATTGGATAATATTATGAAGTATATAAGCCAGTTTGGAATTGTGAAATTGGAAAGCGCTCCGCCTACATTGGAAGATTTATTCATGACCCATTATGAAGGCGAAAGGAAGACGTCTGATTCTGGGACGGGAGGTGCGTTATAATGGCGAACCAGTCCTATCATAATACAGGAAGGCTCTCCCGATTCATCGTACGGCAAAATCGGATTAGGATCCCTGTTTGGATAATTTCCCTATCTGTCCTTTCATTTATGGTTGCAATGGCATTCAACGATCTGTATCCGACTGGGCTAGAAAGGCAAACCATTGCAGAAACGATGAGGAACCCTGCAATGACAGCGATGGTGGGGAAAGGTTACGGCCTGGATGACTATACAAACGGAGCGATGATGGCTCATCAAATGTTACTTTTAACCGCAATGGCCGTTGGGATCATGAGTATTTTACTTGTTACGCGCCATACACGCGCAGAGGAAGAGGACGGCCGTATCGAAATGATCCGTTCTTTGCCGGCTGGCCGGTTGGCTAATTTATATGCAACCATTTCCGTATCATTTGGAACGAATGGATTGATCGCGATAATAACGGGTTTCGGATTGTATGCTCTGGGAATTGAAAGCATGGATTTGGAGGGTTCCCTTATGTATGGAGCCGCTTTAGGAGCAACCGGTATTTTCTTCTCGGCGATAACGGCATTATTTGCCCAGCTTACGGAGAGTGCGCGAGGTACGATTGGTTACTCCATCACTGTTTTGCTTCTTTCCTATTTTATTCGGGCAATTGGGGATGTTAGCAATGAAACACTTTCCTGGTTTTCACCATTGGGTTGGGTTCTAGGTTCAGAAGTATATGTGAATAACTATTGGTGGCCAATCATCCTTACGATCGGTGCTGCAATCATTTTGAGTGGGCTTTCTCTATATTTGAATGCCATCCGTGATTTGGGAGCTGGATTTATACCCGCTAAGCCTGGCAGAAAATATGCTTCACCGTTATTAAAAAGTCCGCTTGGACTCGCGCTAAGGCTTCAGCGTCCAGGATTAATTGCGTGGGCATCCGGGATGTTCATTTTAGGAGCATCTTACGGTTCCGTTTTAGGAGATTTAGAATCCTTTTTTGCAAAAAATGAAATGATGGCTGAACTATTAACGCCAGTTGAAGGCTATTCACTGACAGAACAATTCTTGACAATGTTGATGTCAGTCATCTCCATGATATGCACCATTCCACCTTTAATGGCGATGCTAAAGCTTAAAGGGGAAGAGAAAAAGAACCATACTGAACATTTACTGAGTCGCGCTGTTTCCCGTACAAGGCTTATGGGCAGCTATCTTATCATTTCCGTTATTGGCGGCTTTCTCATGATTACGCTTGCTGCAATCGGTCTTTGGGCTGCCGGGAATTCAGTGATGGATGAAGGGATTGCTTTCGGAGCTTTATATAGTGCAGCAATGGTCTACCTGCCTGCGATGTGGATCATGATTGGTATCGCAGTGCTGTTTATTGGCTTTGCACCAAAATTATCTGGCTTGACTTGGCTTTACCTAACATATTCAATCTTAGTCGTTTATTTAGGAGGAATGCTTCAATTCCCGGAATGGATGGGAAAACTAACACCATTTGGTCATATTCCGAAACTTCCTGTTGAAGATTTGAACTTCATGAAAGTATCCATACTTACCATCATAGCTATCGTATTACTGGCTGTTGGCTTTATCGGATATAACAAACGGGATATCCGAGGTTGACGATTCAACTATGATTCTATTATTCCTGCAAGTTGCTCTCCAGGAAGTGACTATAGCCTGATTTCTCAATGTCTCAATGAGAAATCAGGCTTTTATTGGTTTTCAGCCATGGGGAATTAATAATAGTCTGCCTAGCGCAAGGCCTGAGTGCGGCTTTGTTGCTTAGGTGTTTAAAATGAGGGAAATAAGGAGGTGCATTTCTTACGAAGTGTGTGTTGATAATGATAATCTTCTGTTGAATTAACGTTTTATAGATAAATAGAATGTAATAAAGGGTTATTATCCTTTTTTGTGGAAATGTTTGACCGACAATACTATTTAAGGAGGCACTTTTTCATGGAATTAACGATTATTAATACGTTTACAGATCAGCCTTTTAAAGGAAACCCTGCTGCTGTCTGTCTTCTTAGCGGGGTAAAGGACAGCGAGTGGATGCAACGAATAGCTAAAGAGATTAATTTACCTGTTACTGCGTTTATTCATCTTCATAAAGATGAATGGCAACTGCGTTGGTTCACACCTTCGATTGAAATCCCGATTTGTGGACATGGGACGTTGGCAAGCTCTTTCTTTTTGTGGGAGAAAGGATACGTACCAAGGAATGAAGCAATTGTCTATCAGACAAAAAGCGAGCTTCTCACTGCCGAATTCGTGGATGGAATGGTTCAATTGGAATTTCCGTCATTAATGGAGCAGGAGACCGCTGCCCCGGAATTACTGATAAAGGCTTTGGGCGTTGTGCCTACGTATGTTGGTCAAAACAAATGGGATTATCTAGTCGAAGTTCAATCAGAGGAAATCGTAAAGAACTTAAAACCAGATATCGATTTGATCGCGCAATTACCGACTCGAGGTGTCATTGTAACGAGTCGATCGAATCTCAATGAATATGATTTCGTCTCTCGTTTCTTTTCCCCAGCCCAAGGCCTTGACGAAGATTATGTTACGGGCTCTGCTCATTGTTGTCTGGGGCCATATTGGGCAAGCAAGCTGGATAAAAATATCTGTATTGCCTATCAGGCATCGGAAAGAGGAGGGCTAGTCAAGGTTGAAGTAGCGGAAGACACAGTTAAACTTTCTGGCCATGCCGTGACAATATTCGAAGGGAACTTAACTATTTAACGCTTGGCAGAAAAATCTTACGGTGAAAATCATTTTAAACGTGAGGTCTAACTCAGAGGGTTGATATTCTTTTAATCTATGAAAAATAAGGACACTGCAAAATGATAAAACGAGCCGGAGCAAGGTACTGATTCTGTTCCGCTCGTTTTTTAAATAGGCCATGTGTTACCTTGCGAATCGCCGAGCGGCTGCCACGCATAGTACAACGGCAATATTCACAGCTACGAGTGCCGGACTGACTTTCTCATTTAGAAGCATAGCAGCAAGCAGCAGCCCAAAAAAAGGTTGAAGAAGCTGTAGCTGTCCAACCGCTGCTATACCGCCCTGGGCGAGACCGCGGTACCAGAACACGAAGCCGATGAGCATGCTGAATAAAGACACATAAGCAAGGCTGAAGAGAGCAGGATCACCGATGTCCGCCCACGAGTCCGGCGTATAATAGAACGAGAGTGGCAGCATAAGGGGAAGCGATAGAACGAGAGCCCAAGAGATCACCTGCCAATTCCCAAGCCTGCGTGAGAGCCGAGCTCCTTCTGCATAACCGAGACCACATACGATAATGGAAGCCAGCATGAATACGTCACCAATCGGTGATGATTCCCCATCTTGGAATAGGGCAAACCCTGCGACCAGGAAGCTGCCTGCAGCTGAAAAGATCCAGAAGGCGGGTCGAGGCCGTTCACCCCCCCGCAGTACCGCAAAGATCGCCGTCGAGAGCGGAAGAAGCCCAATGAAGATAATGGCATGCGCGGACGTAACATATTGCAGGGCCAAGGCTGTCAGCAGCGGGAAACCAACCACCACGCCAAACGCTACCACCAATAAAGGAATGATATCGCTTCTGACAGGACGTTGCTGCTGGAAGATGAGAAGGAGAGCGCCAGCCAATACGCCAGCTATCGCAGCACGGCAGACGGTGAGGAATAACGGATCGAAATCCGCTACAGCCAATCGCGTCGCAGGTAGCGAGCCGCTAAAGATCAGTACGCCAATAAAACCATTCATCCAGCCATTTGTTGCTTTGTTCATTACAATCACTCCAAATCATGTTTCTTCTTGGTTAAACTACTTTAAATGACTAAATCATTTTTTATCTAGATCCTCTTATTAACCCTTTCATAATGGATTACAATGACTATAAACTGACATTGACCTTTAATAAACAGCCAGTTTCCTTAAATAAAACCATGCCAGTTGGGAGGAATCATATAAATGGATATCACGTTTTTTTTAAATCGAAATCTCGAAATTCCACTTTATCAACAGCTCTATCAGCTCTTCAAAAAAAATATGCATGAGGGCCGTATTCAAAAAGGAATGAAACTCCCTTCAAAAAGGTTGCTCGCCATTCAGCTTTCAATTAGCCAAACGACTGTAGAACGGGCTTACGAACAGCTTGCTGCTGAAGGCTACATTGTGAGCAAGCCGAGAAGTGGCTGGTTTGCTGATTATAATGATTCTGATTTTGACCTTGTTAAAATGCCAAGCACCTCATCCATAAAGCCAAAAAGACAAGAGAATGAACAATCGATTGATTTTCATTATGGCAATGTGGATTCTGCCCACTTTCCTTTTTCCGCTTGGCGAAAAAGCATGGTCAGTAGTTTAGATCAATATGGTCAACAGCTTTATCGGCCAGGGAATATTTTAGGAGAACTTGAGCTGAGAACACTCATTGCAGAATACTTGTATCAATCGCGCGGCGTTAATTGTCAACCTGAACAGGTCATCTTAGGGGCTGGGAACCCTATTCTGATACAGATCTTGTGCCAAGTCTTTGGCCCGAATATTTCCATAGGGTATGAAGATCCGGGTTTTCCGAGAACGAGAAAGATTTTTGAAGTCAATCATATGAAGATCCTTCCTATACCAGTCGATGATGAAGGAATCTGTATCCAAGAAATCCGAAAAGAGCAGCCAAGCCTTGTGTATGTAACGCCATCTCATCAATTTCCACTCGGAACAATTATGACGATTAACAGAAGAATGCAACTGCTTAAATGGGCGGCAGAAAATCAATCATTTGTCATTGAGGACGATTATGACGGTGAATTTAGATACAGCGGACAGCCGATCCCCTCCTTGCAAGGTCTTGACCAGCATGACCGCGTCATTTATATGGGCACTTTCTCTAAATCTCTTCTCCCTTCAATGCGTATCAGCTATATGATTCTTCCTTTACCTCTTTTAGAAAAAGGCAGTGAAATCACTTCCTTGTATAAGCAAACAGTATCCTGTCACAATCAACTGACGCTTTCTGAATTTATAAAAAAGGGCGAATGGCAAAAACACATCAACCGAATGAGAAAGCTGTACCAAAAAAAAAGAGCCATTTTATTAGAGACCTTACAAAGCGAATTAGGAAGACAAGTGAAGATTCGGGGAGGAAACTCGGGGCTGCATATCTTGCTTGATGTTTACTCACCATTTAGTGAAAAAGAACTCATTGAGAAGGCAAAAGAGCATGGCGTGAAAATTTATCCTGCCTCCCTTTTTTATAAAAGACAACCTCCGACAACCACAGTCTTAATTGGATTCGCAGGTGTTTCTGAAGACAACATACAAGAGGGCATAAAAAAACTGAAAGCTGCTTGGATTATATAAGTCAGCTTTCGGTTTTGATTACAATATCTACTTTTCTTTTAGAAAAGACGGTTTAACGATCAAACAAAATTACTGCAAATTAAAAGAACAAAGTGATACTCTCTTTTTTTTTGTCAATTATAAAATTAGGTATAAAGACCAAGGAAGATTCGATAAGTGATGGTACTATTTTACCGTTAAATAATTTTATTGATATATCATCTATAAGTAATGGGTATTTTAGGGTGATTATAATGATAATATTCTGTTAAAATTTCGTTTTAGATTGTAAATTTGTTTTAAAATTGGATTTTTTTGTTGTAATATAGGATATACACGGATCTTTAGAGGAAAAAAGTAGGGTGGATTTGTGTATAAGTAATTAAATTTTTCTGGATTCAATTTTTCGAAAAGTATGTCAACTCTATGGGTATGTTAGCAAAATGTTATATCAGTATAGAGCATATGGGGGGATTAACTATAATGGGGAAAAAGAAAATCGTAAAAATTGCAACAGCTACCATAATGGCTGCGACAACGATCGTAGCAGTAGCACCTGCACCATCAGATGCTGCCACTAGCCTGAATAGTAAAATCAAAACGGCAAAGGCCACAATCAAAAAACCATTCGACACCTATTTCTACTCTTCTAAACTCGCTTCCGTGTCCACTGTTGAGAGACAAATCAAGTCAGCAAAACAAGCAAAAAAAGACATCAACTCTACCATTAAAAAATCAATGTTAAGCAAAAAAGAGAAAGATGCCAAATACAAAGAAATCGAAGCTTATGATAAGTACATCACTCGTTCAGAAGGATATGTAAAAGGGTATAAAGCGGCTGAAAAAGCAAAAGCTGCCAATGATAAATCGATTAACGCCCTTACGAATTCAATCATTGCCAAGAAATCAAATGATATCAGGGATCAATACAATGCATTGGATAAAGCTGTGAAAAAGGCAGACAAAGCCATTAAAGATACGGTTTATGGTGCGAAAATCGAAAAGCTTTTATACGATAAATTCACTAAATCGACCAAAACAGCTTTGAACGGTGACCTGAAAGTTCCGTACTACTATGAAAAAGTTGCTTACTGGGTGAAGAAAGGTGATTTAAAAACCGCAGACAAGCGGATGAATACCGTTTCTTCGCAGTTGAAAAAGGTCAGCAAAACATCCAAACTCGGAAAAGCCATACATGCTTATGTGAAAGAAGTGAAAGGTAAGTATGATGATGCGGTATATGTAGAAAAGAAAAAAGAAGTGGCAAAACGGGTAAATGTCTATGTAGCTCTTGCCAATGGGGAACTTAAAACGAAAGAACAGATAAACGCAGCTAAAAAGGCGAAAGCTGCCATCAATTTAAATGGAATCAAGGAGTCTGACCGAAAGGATTTCCAAGCGAAAATAGCATTGGCGGATCAAAAAGTTGCCGCTGCTGAAGAAGCTCTGAAGAATCCAGCGAAGGCAATCACGCTTTCCTTGATGCATACGAATGACACGCATGCCCACTTGGACAATGTGGCCAAAAGGGTGACAGCTGTTAAAGAAGTGCGTAAGAGTAAGCCTCAAGCCCTTTTGGTGGATGCTGGTGACGTATTCTCGGGAACACTCTATTTTAATGAATTCAAAGGGCAAGCGGATCTTCGCTTCATGAATTTAATGAAATACGACGTCATGACATTTGGGAATCATGAGTTTGATTTGGGATCAAGCGCTGAAGGGCATCAAGCTTTGGCAGACTTCATTAAAGGGGCAAAGTTCCCATTTGTCAGTTCGAATGTGGACTTCTCCAAAGATGATAAATTTAAGGGACTATTCTCTGACTTGATTTCAAGTAAGCCGAAGCAAGGGAAGATATACAATGGAATCGTAAAACAAGTGGATGGTCAAAAGGTAGGTTTCTTCGGGCTTACAACTGAAGAAACGAAAGATATCTCAAGTCCTGGAAGTATCAAATTTGAAAACTATATTAAAGAAGCCGAAAAAGCGGTCAAGGCGTTCAAAGGCATGGGTGTTAATAAGATAGTTGCCGTAACCCATATTGGTTACGATGATAATCCAGCTTATGACAATGACTTACTCTTAGCTGCCAAGGTCAAAGACATCGACGTGATTGTGGGCGGACATAGCCATACGCAGTTAGACACTCCCGTTGTTATTGACAAAGACGAGAAAGGGAAAACGAAAGATCCGACTGTCATCGTTCAAGGGTATCAGTATAACGATTTTTTAGGAACGATCGATGTGAAGTTCGATAAGGAAGGCAAGATTGTCGGACAAGCTGGTCAGCTGATTAAGCTTTCTGAAAAACAGGATGATGCTGAAGCGGCAAAAATTTTCGAAACATACTCCTCGAAGATTGAGGAGCTGAAGGAAACGAAGACTGGGGCAACAGCTGTGAAGGACTTGGAAGCCCCGCGTGATTCAGGTGTTGAAACGAAACCGAGTGTCCGTAAAAATGAAACGGAACTGGGGAATTTAATTACGGATGGAATGCTTAGTAAAGCAAAAGAATTTAATAAGGATGCGGTCATTGCTTTCCAAAATGGCGGTGGCATCCGCGCTGGCATTGATCAAGGTGATATCACTTTAGGGGGAATCCTGACCGTTTTACCATTTGGGAATACGCTGGCGACGATGAGGCTGACGGGTGCGGAAATCAATGAAGCACTAGAGCATAGTGTAAGCCTTGCTCCTAAGGAAAATGGCGGCTTCCTGCATGTTTCAGGGATGAAATTCAGCTACGATAGTTCGAAGGAACCAGGCAATCGTGTGACAAAGGTTGAAGTCCAAGGAGAAGATGGAACATATTCAAAATTGGATGCAACGAAGGAATATGTCGTGGCGACCAATGCATTCACAGCTAAGGGAGGGGATGGATTCACCGTTTTCAAGAAGGCTTATGAAGAAGGACGGGTGACGGATCTTGGGCTCTCCGATTGGGAAAATCTTCGGGATTATGTAAGTGGGCTGAAAACGGTCGATCCAAGCATTGAAGGACGCATCAAAGATGTGGCCGGAAACTCTACTGACCCGACTTCAGTATTGGCTAAAGACTTTGGCGGAACGGCTGATGCGCTAAAAAACCATGAAGGAAATATCGTTGTGGATATCACGGATATCGCTTCATTAGGAAATGCAGTGGTTAAAGGGAATCTTTCTTTAACAGGAACTCCTCCAGGTAGCTTTACTTTTTCAAATGTTACAGTCGAAGGCAATTTGGATTTATCGGGACTTAACGGTAAAACCGTGAGTATGAACGATGTCACGATGAAAGGCGAAACCATTTTTTAAGCGGTATTCAACTGAATGCTGCAGCTACGTAAAAAGTTGGAGGGGTTGAGATCTTGAAGAAGAATGGGATAAGCAAGCTTTTCTTTGCCATATTGATCGTGCTATCAACGGTTTTGCCATATGCAGCCGCTGCAAAAGCGGAAGGAACAATAACGGTAACGGAAGCGATTAATAATAATAGCGGAACGGCAACGGTGAAGGGATACATCGTCGGTACAGCTAAAAGCGGTACAAGCTATCAACAAACATCGCCTTTTACTGAAGGTACGAATATAGGTATTGCGGATAGTCCGGATGAAAAGGATGTAAAGAAAATCATGCCTGTTCAGCTTCCAGCCGGAAATATCCGAACGGCTTTGAATCTAGTCGAACATCCGGATTTACTCAAAGCACAAGTGACGATTACGGGGAAGCTGGAAAAATATTTTTCAGTACCAGGTCTGAAATCAGCAACGGATTACACAATCATCACTGATGGAGGAACACCTCCTGAACAGCCTGATGTGAAGGTTCTGGAATCTATCGCCGAGGCCCGCACGAATACCGAAGATGTTGTGCAGGTTGATGGGGTCGTCACCACAGGGCTTGGATATTGGGGAGGGAAAGGCTTTTATATCCAAGATGAAACGGCTGGGCTATATGTATATGGTTCTTCATGGCCTGCGGATGTAAAGCAAGGGGATAAGGTTCGTTTAATCGGACAAGTATCCGCTTATAATAAGGAATTACAAATTCAACCAACTTCCCTTAAAGTCGTTTCATCTGGGAATGAACTTCCTGAAATCCAAAAAATTGATGCGGCTGGCGTCAATGGGGAAACACAAGGTGAACTGGTCACCATTGAAAAAGCGACCATTACAGAATTGGCGGCATCGGGAACATATGGAACATTCGAATTCAAGGCGGCAGATACTAAAGGGAACTCTGTTATCGTTCGCCATGATAACCGGAACGGTTCGAATTATGAAGATTTCCTGAAGAGCTTTAAAGAAGGGGATGTCATTTCCGTAACCGGAATATCATCGCAATTCAATGACACGTATCAACTGAAGCCACGTGGTCTTGAAGATTATGAACTGGTGAACAAGCCAGCAGTTTATACGGATATTTTCCCTGGTACGGTAAGTGAAAATACAAAAGTATCACTTGAATCGGGTTGGGAAAAAGCGAAGATCCATTATACGCTGGATGGATCCGCACCAACGTCTTCAAGTGCTGTGTACACAGAACCTATCATTTTAACGAAAGATACTGTCATAAAGGCAATCGCTGTCAACGACAAGACATCGGAAGTGTTCACATTTGCCTATACCGTTACCAAAACCAATGAATTGAAGATTCGTGACATCCAGGGAATGAATCATTTTTCATCATATGAGAATCAACTAGTATCAGGTGTGGAAGGTGTCGTCACTTATGTAAAAGATGCGAATAACTTTTACATGCAAGATCCAAATCCAGATAAGGACTTAACGACTTCTGAGGGAATACTTGTGTATAACAAAGCGCATGGCCTAAAAGCGGGAGATCATGTCAAAGTGGCAGGTAAAGTCGTTGAGTGGTATATCGAAGGATACGCTGAAATGAAAACGACGGATCTGCCAACAACTGAATTGACTAATACGACTATTGAAAAGCTTGGCACTGCAGCGATACCAGAACCGATCGTCATTGGAAAAGATGTCATTCCGCCGTCTGAGAACATTGATGATGATAGATTGACAGACTTCAATCCGACTGAAGACGGCATTGATTTCTACGAGAGTTTGGAAGGAATGCTCGTGCAAGTATATAACCCGAAAGTGGTCGCTCCTCAAGACTATGGTGAATTGGTCGTGATCCCAGGGAATATGGAAACGAACACTGCAGTAAGAGGTGTCAAAATAACGGAAACGGATTTCAATCCTGAAAGAATTACCCTGGATATAAATGATAAATCATTTGTGGCAAAAACTGGGGATTCTTTTGGAGGCTCGGTTACGGGTGTCATCAGTTATGGATATAGCAACTATAGGGTATTGACGGATAAAAATAAGCTGCCGGCGCTAAAGGATGGCGGGACGGTACGGGAAGTGACTTCCCTAGAGAAGGATTCCGATAAACTATCGATCGCTTCCTATAATATCGAGAATTTCTCCACTCAAACCGCTAACTCGAAAGTTGAAACGATCGCAACATCCATCATTACTAATCTTAAACAACCCGATATCATCGGCGTAACGGAAATGCAAGATAATGATGGTGCAACAGATAGCGGGAAAACGGATTCTGCTCAAAGTGCCAAGAAATTGACCGACAAAATAAAAGAGTTGGGCGGACCGCAATATCAATTCATCGATATCGCTCCAGAAGATAACCGTGATGGCGGGGCACCTGGCGGGAATATCCGTGTAGGCTTTTTATACAATGTGGACCGTGTCAAATTAACGGAGGGAACGAAAGGAACGGCGACACAATCCGTGGCCTTCAAAGATGGAAAACTTACATTGAACCCTGGACGAATCGAGCCTACCGACCCTGCCTTCACTTCAAGCAGGAAGCCTTTGGCCGCTCAATTCGAATTTAAAGGGAAAAGTGTAGTGGTGGTGGCCAATCATTTTAATTCGAAGGGCGGCGATCAGCCACTATTCGGGAGAAACCAACCTCCTTTCCTTTCAAGTGAGACGCAAAGGCTTCAAATTGCCTCCATCGTCAATCGGTTTGTCAGTGATATCAAGTCACAGGATGCCAAGGCGAATATCGTCTTGCTTGGAGATTTTAATGATTATGAATTTTCGGCTCCGCTTAAAACATTAAAGGGTAAAGATTTAACTAATATGATCGAGAAAGTCCCTTTTGAAAAACGTTATTCATACACATATCAAGGCAATTCACAAGTACTGGACCATATCCTGGTATCGAATAATATGGCGGCAGCCACGAAAGTCGATATTGTCCATATTAACTCATCCTTCATGGAAGTGCATGGACGGGCAAGCGATCACGACCCTGTATTGATTCAAACCGCTTTAACTGAATCAGGGGGAGTTGAACCCGCTGCTCCGGAAAAAACGTATCATTTAACAAACGTTAAAACAAAAAGGCTTACGATTGCTTCACCTAGTGTTTTGATCGATCTTGACGAAACATCCAACATCGAAGAAGGTATCTGGTTAAAAGGTTCCTATGCTGTACTCAAAGGCCTTGGGCTGAAGAATGCAACTGTGGCGATAAAACCGGATAAGGAAGGCGCAATCATTGATTTTGGAGGCATGGCGGTGAAGGAAGTCATCATAGATAACGCCAATGTAAAAGAAATCAGGGGCGCTGAAAATGTTCAGAAATGGTCGGTAGCAGAAGGTGTTGACACGTCGAATATCAAGTTTGTCGATTCGAAAGGGGAAGCAATTGCTTCTCCTTTCGACCCTAAAGAAAATCATGCGCCCGTTGTAACGAAAAAACTGGAAAATCTTGAAGTGAAAACCGGTTCCAAGGTCACTATCGATTTGAGTGAGCACTTCTCAGATCCGGATAAAGATAAACTGACCTTTTCATCTACGATCGGTACAGTTGCCGGCCCGACATTAACCCTTCCTACGAATGAAGCTGGAACATACCTTGTTGCAGTCAAGGCTGAGGACAATCAGTCGGAAGTGGTTGCCCGTTTCACGCTGACTGTATCGAATGATAAGCCGCTTGAATCATATTACGAAACTGCGGCGGGTAAAACAGGAACGGAATTGAAGTCGGTTCTGCACTCAATAATCAAGGGTAATACGATGTTATCTTATGACCAAGTGTGGAATGCCCTTAAAGAAACGGATGAAGATCCGGATAACAAACAGAACGTCATCTTGCTTTACTCTGGAAAATCCATTTCGAAGAACAACAATGGAGGCAATGCCGGACAATGGAACCGTGAACATGTTTGGGCCAAGTCCCACGGTGATTTTGGAACAAGCAAAGGCCCTGGAACCGACCTTCATCATCTCCGTCCAGCTGATGTGACAGTGAATGGTAAACGGGGCCATCTTGATTTTGACGAGGGAGGCCAAACATATAGCGGCTGTGAATGTAAGTTTGATTCAGATTCATGGGAGCCGCCAGATCAGGTTAAAGGCGATATAGCCCGGATGCTATTTTACATGGCCGTCCGTTATGAAGGAAACGGTGAGTTGGATCTGGAATTATCCGATACAGTCAATACGTATCCAAAGCCGCTTCACGGAAAGCTATCGACACTTCTGAAATGGAATGCTCTCGATCCAGTCGACGATTTCGAGAGCCACCGAAATGATGTGATTTATGACTGGCAGAATAACCGCAATCCATTCATCGATCATCCTGAATGGGCGTCCGAAATTTGGGGAGCTGCTGAATCCATGGATGTGAAAAAAGCAAGTTAGATCGGTTTTAATAGTTGATAGAACCGAAATTCCGGAATGTTGAAAACACATTTTCAAAAAAAACTGGGAAGTTGACGAGGTGATAAAACACTTATGTTTAGGCATAGGGGAATAATAAATTATCTGATGTGTATTGATAATAAAGTTGTTTAATTCTATTCTTAGAAATACAATAACCATCTATCCATTACGCTGATAGATGGTTATTAAAGATGTTTAATTTTCGGAGATCGAATCTCTCAAAAATGCGCCCTTATTTACATCTTTCACACAATACACTATCCGCAGTTCTTGCGATTGCATTATCTAATCGTGATACTAACATATCTTTTTCAGAAGGCATTGTTAAAATAGCAGTAAAACATTCACCTACTTCGATTTTTCTCCCACAATTAGTACAAGTTAATTCCTTGGATAGAAATGCATCTTTCAATTTATCCAACAACTTTATCCACTCCTATTCTGCCATTTCTTAACTAAACGAATATTGAAATATTTTTATATTCATTATACTGAAAAACAGAAAAAAATGGTATGAAATGGAGATTTCATACCATCTTTTTAAACAACTTTTTTATTTTGTACGCAACCACGTGTGATAAAAATACCAAAATTCTCCATATAAACTCCAGATTAGTCCGGTACATTAGAGATATTAAGGAGGTGATAAAAATGAATTTTATCAAATGTGCATTTTTAAGTGTACGAGTAAGAAACGGGAAATCCCCAATTGGCTTGAGAGAAAAGGGATGTGAATTCTGTAGTACTCCTGAATCTTTAATAGGGAATTGAATGAAACCAAAAGTTTGTATCACAAATGCCAACTCAGAACACATCGTAACGCCAATTAGCAATATTTACGATGTACCATGCGCGGTCACGAAGATGTCCTCGTACAATATGAGATTCTAGAAAACGGAATTTAAGAAATTGGTGGTTTACTATATTCATTTCAAGTAACAATTATTGGGCACATCAATTTTAAATTTGTTGAAAAAAGTCAAATTTTTCAGAATTTGATCTATTATCCTCTTGTAACCCCGTTATTGTAATGATAATATCTGCAGGGTAAACCAATAAAAGGTATAAAAAGAAATTATTTACACGTTGCGTGAGGTGGAAAATGTTCCGTGTCAGTATCCAAAAGGTTTATATCATAGTTTAAAAAGGAGGAAGAAAACAATGAAAATAAAACGTAAAATCATAACGGCAACCGCTCTTGCAGCAACGTTAGCTACAGGTGCATTACCATCTACATCAGTGCTTGCAGCAGAAAAAGAAGCTTCTATTCAAGTGGAATCACCGATTAATATTCAACCGATGGCACAGAATAATTTAGAGACAGCTATTCATGCGGCGTTATATGGTCCTGAAGTTAAAAAAATAAAAGTATTTGAACATGAATTTAATGTAAAAGAAATAGATGTGGTAGATCGAGGTATAGCGGGGAAAGATGTTTATGGGCAAATTTCTCATCATTTAAGTCTTCGCCCAGATGATCAACTCTATTATAAATTTACAAAGAAAGATGGAGAGGTAACAGGATTTGAATTTCATATTGATAGGGGTGGCTGGACACCGGTTATGGCTCCGCTTTTATCGATTGTTGCTGCGTATAATGGGATTCCCGTTAATCCAAGTGATTTAAACAAACTCGGTCAAGAGCTTGGAGCACTTGTTGATGGAAGATGGGAATATGCAGCACAATCTATCGCCACTGCAGTTAGTTTAAGTTTTGATGAGAAGTAAGTGTGCGTAAATAATATACTCTATATTAGGAGTTTAAGTGATGCAAAAAAGGTTTTTCTTTTATGGAAAATCACGAAAATAATATCTCTCAATCTTTAACACATCTCCTCATTCTTCGGATTTTTTAGCAACTTTACAATTCGATTGAACAGATTGGTTTGATTACGGAGAGAAAAAAACTTCCCGCATGCTTGTCAATTTCTTTATGAACCAGATGGTTCTGTTGAAAAAGCATCTTAGCAGGTAAAAAAATGAGTTAATTACAATTAGTGGCCATGCAATTATCGGTAATGTATGTAAATCATATTACGTCAAAAACAGAGGTCCTGTTTAAGACTTCTGTTTTTTTGCATAAAGCATGAATGGTTTCTTTTTAAGGAACGAGCAGCATAACAAAGACTTTGAAATCTAGTTGAAAAAATAAGATTTATTATTTATCTATGATTCTGTTGTATGGGATCTGTACGGGTTTATTTTTTCCTTTTATCCATTTGGTAGATTAAATTCCAAATTCATGAACCCAGCGCATGTGGTTGTTGGGTAAACCGAAACACCAGTTTCTTTAAAAGTTTAGAGACGTCAAGATAGCTTAAAGGAAAACAAATCAAAACAATATCTTGTTTGAATGTTTTCCTTTAAATTTATAAACCTTTTTGAACAAGTCGATCTTTTTAAGCGGCAAAGGCCATTATATTTTGGGATAGAAGGTTTGTATATGGTACAGCAACTTATTTTACGGTACCAATCTGTTTAAGAACAGGAGAGATATAATGAAGAAAATAAAAATGAAAAAAATCATAGAAGGTGGAATCCTTATTTGTTTTACACTGGCAAGTTTATGTATGACTTCTACAGTATTTGCTGAGAGCCATCCAGGATATTCCTATGAATCCGATATAGGCTATCAAAATCCAACGTGGATGTCGAAATTAGAAGATACAAAAAGAATAAGCGAAGTATCGATTCCAGGGACACATGGTTCAATGGCTTTACATGGAGCAAGTCTAATTGATGAAAATTTGACAAGAAATCAAACAATGGCCCTATCTCAGCAATTGAATGCGGGAATTCGTTATGTAGACATGCGTGTTAGACGTGTGAAGGATTCTTTTGTGATGCACCATGGAATCGTCAATCAAAAAGCAAAGTTTGATGATGTATTAAAAGAGACCATTCAATTTTTGAGAGATAATCCTGATGAAACCATCTTAATGCGCTTAAAAGAGGAACATGATGCTGAAAGCGGCTCACTATCATTCGAAGAAATATTTAAACGTTATAAAGATAGTAATGCTGCCTATTTTTGGGACCCGAATTCTGTAACACTATCAGAAAGAAATAACCCAAAATTAGGAGATATCCGAGGGAAAATTGTAATATTGCAGAACTTTACAGCATCTAAACAGTACGGTATTAATTACGAATATTTGAATACACAAGATAAGTTTGAAGTTGGCAGTGGACCAGACGGAATGTATGAAAAATGGAAAGCGGTGAAAACCCATCTGCAAGATGCAAATACTAACTATAAAAATGGTGTCATCTATCTCAACCATTTTAGTGGTACTGGTGGTGTGACAGCATTAATTAATAATTGTTACCCATGGTTTGTTGCAAGCGGAAAAGATAGTAGGGAAACTGATAGTAATTCAAAGCTGATTCAAAAAAATGCAACAAATGAATGGGAGGATTTCCCTCGTGGCATGAATGGACAAATATTTTATGGAGGAATGAATACCCTTGGGACTGAGATACTACAAGATGGCGGCATTAAGCATTCCGGTATCATTGCAGCTGATTTTCCTGGACCAGGTTTAATAGATAGTATTATTAGATTAAATGGTATAAATTCGAGTGAAAAAGAAATATTGATTTCCCAAATTCTTTCTGAATCCAAGCCATTATCTGGACAAAAAAATCGATCGAGTCAAAATTTTAAGATTAATGATTTACCCAAAGGAACAAAGGGCTTAAAATGGATTATCGAACCTACAGAAAAAGATAATCCTTCTAATATTTCCTTCAATGTTATGGTCGATGTTTCCCTAGGAACAGATTCTGTTCGTTGGGAAAAAATTTCGAATGAATCTAGGACTGAAGCATATACAAATACTAAATATTATATTGCAAACCCAAGTGGCGCAACTAACAATTTCACAGTGAAAATATACGCTATTACAAATTAAGGGTTTATTGCAAGAGTTATTACGAGGAACTGACATGTAAGTCGAAGATGACATTGAAAAAGAAACAAAACAAAGAAAAATCAGTATGGTTTTAAAATTGAAATGATCGGCTGCGAAACTTTCAAATGTAAAGTATCTTAATATTAAACTAAGATGTAAAAACTTTATAGTTGGAACGCCGTATGCAATGAAATCTGCACGTAATGGTTTGAAGAGGGGGAAGGGCGAGGTAGAGTCGAGCCCTTACCTCTCTTGTATCTATAAAAGAAAAAAAGTCGATCCCTTAACGTGGAGGAGATCGACTTTTTAGGTTGGGATTCTCTGAGCGTATAAAATTTCTGAAAGGGGAGGTATTTCATTGCCGCTACTCCTTGAGCGACGAATGAAAAAGTAGTTGTTCTTCCTAATGAAGGATCGCAATCCTAGCCTTCCCCGAAATATAATTTTTTTTATCGTTTGGAAAGAAACATCAAAAATCTCCAGACAAACTCCTCTATATCTCCATATAAACTCCAGATTGTTTCTATATATTAAAGGTATCAAGCAGGGAGGGTATCAAGATGAATTTTATCAAACGCGCATTTTTAAGTGTTCAAGCAAGAAAGGGAAAATCCCTTATCTTATTTGCGGTATTTTTAGTTGTGACGAATCTAGTGTTGGCAGGATTCGCGATGCAAAATGTCACGGAAACAGCGAGTGATCTCGCTAGAAAAAAATTGGGAGTTGACGTAACGCTAGGATTCGATCCAGAAAAGTTTCAAAAAAAGATGGAAAAACAGATGGAAGAAAATCCAAATGAAAGAATAAAGATTCCGGAAATTTCTACAGAGGAAGCAGATAAGTTAGCTAAATCAACCTATGTAAAAAATTTCAACTATGTAAAAGGTGTGTATGGTTTAGCTGAGGGCTTTACTCCCATTGAGGTTGATGAAAATGCAGGCTCGGTTGCCATGGTTGGAGGCCAAGATGATAGGGAAATGCCCAATATATCATTGGTCGGCGCAAGAACCACTGATTTATTGCAAGGATTTACAGAAGGAACGGAGGAGATCATTAAAGGGCGTGGCATAACAGCAGAAGACAAAGGTAAGAAAGTAGCACTGGTCGAAAAACAGTTAGCTGAAGAAAACAAGCTAAAAGTTGGTGATAAGGTAAAAATCAAAAAAGACGATGGGAAATCGACAATAAAGGTAGAAATAATCGGGATTTATGAAGCATCCGAGACAGTTGGTCCAAAACCACCAATAGCATTCTTGGATCCATCTAACAAAATATATGTTTCGCTCGAATCATTAAAAGAATTCTCGGACAATAAGGATATGAAGGGCACCCCCATTGATAAAGCCATTTATTACTTAAATGATCCAGAGCAAATCGATGCTTTTAAAGCAGCGGGAAAGAAAGCAGGCATTGATTTTGACCTATTTAAACTAGATGCTCATGATGAATTATATAAGAAAATGGTAGGCCCTATTGAGAACATGGCAGCCACTTCAAAATGGATCATCTACCTGGTTTCCATTACAGGGTCCATTATCTTAGGTCTTATCATTATGTTGACCATAAAAGAACGACGGAAGGAATTAGGGATTTTACTGTCGATTGGCGAGAAAAAGGGGAAATTAATAGGACAACTTTTAGTAGAAGTATTATGTATTGCTGTTTTAGCCTTTAGCCTTTCCATATTTACAGGTGGGACAGTGTCTCAAAAAATGGGAGACAGTTTATTACAGAAAGAAATCACGGCTTCTGAAGAGCAAGAAAATAATCCTGGACAACGATCAGGGTTCGTGGCTACAAGCGACGCGGTTATGGGGAGTTACCTAGATCAAGATGTGGATCCTATAGATAAAATTGATGTAAGTGTAACATCCCAAGATGTGATGAAATTAGGGGGATTAGGCCTATTAATCGCGATCTTATCAACCATTATTCCAGCATTATCGATTCTTCGATTGAAACCAAAAGAAATATTATTAAAAGATGAATAGGAGGAACACACATGGACACGATTTTACAGTTTAAAGATTTGAATTACCATTATCAAAGCAATAATAAAAAAATCACAATATTAGATAATGTAAACTTTGCGTTTCTATCCGGACACTTTTATACCATTTTAGGACCATCGGGATCAGGAAAAACAACGACCCTTAGTTTAGCAAGTGGGTTAGATATCCCAAGTAGTGGGAATGTCGTATACAAAGGAAAGGATTTACAGAAGATCGGTCTGGATTCCTATCGAAACCAACATGTCTCGATTATCTTTCAATCATATAATCTGATTACGTATATGACGGCCCTTCAAAATGTAGTCACTGCGATGGAGATTACACGAGTCGATGTGAAAGACAAAAAAGCAAGAGCACTTGAGTTATTAGAAAAGGTAGGGCTGACAGAAGTAGAAGCAAAAAGAAAGGTATTACAGCTTAGCGGTGGTCAACAGCAGCGGGTGGCGATTGCTCGTGCATTATCCTGTAATGTAGATTTATTAATTGCTGATGAACCTACTGGGAACCTTGATCAAGAAACTTCCAGGGAGATTATCGAGTTATTTAAAGAACTTGCCCATAAAGAAAATAAATGTGTCATTGTCGTCACTCATTCGCAAGAGGTGGCTAAACAATCGGATAAAGCGGTGTATCTCGAAAAAAGAAAGTTAGTAATCAAAGAGTTAAAAGGCAAATGAATAGAATGGTAACACTGTTAGATAGAAAAAATGACATATCACTATATTAATTTAGTAGAAGTAAATGTTTCAACACAAAAAGGACTGAGAAATTTGTGGGAAAAAGTGTGGATAAAAATAGCAGCCTCCATTGGGTTAATAACAATTGGCATTTTAATTGGTTCGATTACAAACTTGATGGATTTAGGGGATAATCCAGAATTGAATGAAAAAGATAATTATGAAGATTTATTCAAGGATAATCCAGAAGTGTTTTTCTCTCCCAATCAAGATGAAATGGGACCAAATCAGGGAGAAATGCCCCCTCCTTATCAAGGGGAATCTGAGGATGGGTCTACTGGGAGAGCAGCAAAGCCCTATTGAGGTTCAGAAGATAGGTGAAAATGAAGGAAGAGTCATACGAAAAATCAAGAAGGTAACATTAATGCTATCGCCAATGAATGAATATTAGTTATAAATAATACATGCTTGAAGATTCTATATTTTTGAATATAGAATCTTTTTGGCTATGTACTTCTGTTACTTAATCGTTTACTTTGTTTCTTTTCGAGTATGTGAACAATTTGGAAATTTAATCTAATTATACATAACATCACTCATGTTTAGTTATGAGTGTTTATGATTATGTAAATTCATTGAAATTAAATAAAAGTCTGAATCTCATTTCATCCTATAGAAATGAGATTCAGACTCTTTTGTTGTTGTTTACTTGATGGATAATGGTATGGTAACTAAAAATTCTACACCTTGTTCAGTATTATTCATAGAATACGTGATAAAAAGTGCTTCAAAAATTTGCTTTACAATAAATAACCCTAAGCCGCTCCCACCAGTATTTCGATTTCTTGATTTTTCGATCCGATAAAATGGTTTGAAAATATGCTGTATATCCTCCTCATTAATTTTTACACCTGTATTGATGACTCGAATTTGGATGTGGTGCAGCTTTGAATTCTGAGTTGCCTCTATATATACTTTCTCGCCATGAGGTGAATACATAATCGCATTATGAATAATGTTTTTGAAAGCTTTTTCTAACAGAAAACGATCTGTATAAACAGAAAGGTGAGAACCAATCTGTTTTATCATTTGAATGTCTTTTTGAGAAGCAAAAAACCCGAGATTTTTAGTGATTGTATCAATTAATTCTGCGAGATTTACTTCTTCTAATTGCAGTTTAAATGTATGTTGTTCCAATTTGGATATACCTATAATCTCACGAACCAGTTGTTCCATATCCTGAACGGTTTGAAAGTTTTTTTGTAAATAAGTGTCCCGGTCTTTATAGGGACCGATATTATACATCATTCCTTCTAAGTGTCCTTTCATAACAGTGAGAGGAGTCTTTAATTCATGTGCTACAATGGCAAAAAAATCCCTGCGTTTTTTTTCTACTTCCCGCTCCTTTTCCATATCGCTTTTTAGTTTTTGATTAGCATCCTGTAAATCAAGCATGGATTGTTGGAGATTGAGTGACAAATCATTTAAACTATTGGATAATTCACCCATTTCATCATTGGAACGAACCTCGATTTTTTCGGAAAAATCCAAGTTCGCCATTTTCTGTGCCCCTCTATTAATATAAATGAGTGGTCTTGTAATGAACCTCGAATATAAATAAGCACTTCCTATACCAATAATAACTACAATGATACTAATATAGGGAAGGAAAAGGGCCAAGACCTGTGTAGCTTCATTAATGGGCTGATAGGTTGCGGATACTACGAGCGTTAAGTTTGCATCCTGAAAACGAATGGGCATGGTAACATCAAATGAATTGGGAAGGTCATTTGTATTCCTTAAGGGCTCTGAAATATCAAATATGCCATTAGGAGTCGATTGTACAGTCCCTTGAATGAAAGATAAAAAAGAAGCATAAATAATTATTCCTTCATTATTATGAAGGTAGATCATTGCGTTGTTTTTTTGTGCATATTCATCAAAAAGCGGTAGTGCATTTTGGATGGGAAGATCCTTGGATTTATCAATCATTTCTACTATCCCTGTTTGAAGCTGATCTGTTTTGTACTTCTCATAAAATGTAGGGAGAAAAAAGTATAAAGTTAAATATATCAGGCCTGCAAAGGCTATCAAAATAAGGGATGTAATCAAAAAAAGTTTATAGGTAATTCGTTTCATCTTCAAGGTTTCTAAGATTCTATTCATCAATTTTATAACCAATTCCCTTTACTGTTTTAATGTAGGGTATTTCTAATTTTTTTCGTATGTTCTTAATATGTGTATCGATAATCCGTGTTTCTCCGTGGTACTCGTATCCCCAAACTTTTTCTACGATGCTTTCTCTTGTGAGTACTTTTTTTTCATGTTGAAGCAGTAGTTGCAGCATTTCGAATTCTTTTGTCGTTAATGGTATTTCAACCTTATTTACATATACTTTATATGCATTGCAATCGACATGCATTTCTTTAAAAACTAAATGATTAGCTGTACTTTCATCATAGCTTCTTCTCAGTACTGCTTCGACTCGTCTAATCAAAACATGAAAAGAAAAAGGTTTTGTTATATAATCATCGATTCCAAGATCAAAACCTTTCAATTGATCTTGTTCTTCTTCTAAAGCGGTTAGCATAATAATGGGCACATTTGACTGATTTCGAATCATTTTGGCAACTTCAAATCCGTTAAGGTTCGGCATCATCACATCCAAAAGAACTAAATCAAAGGATTGCTTATTATATTGTTTCATTCCCTCTAATCCATCTGATGCAACTTCAACCGTATACTGTTGTGTCATTAAAAATTGTTTAATTAATTCCTGAATCTCTTGATCATCCTCAACTACAAGAATATGATAGTTCCTCATTGTATCACCTCTCGCATCATTATAACCATGTTATCTGGAGTTCATGTGGAGAAGCATTCGATATCATACATAAAAATAATAAAGAGGCATAGGGAAGCAATATTATTTTTTACCGGTTACAGTTTCAATATTCTTCATAAAAGGGCCAAGCTGTTCAACTTTTTATTAAAAGGTGGTTTAATTATTTCAAAATACTGAAAAATCAAATATTACTTCCACTTAAAAAATTTAAAAATTTTGATAGGTATGCATAGTGATATATGTTAATATGAGATAATATAAAAATGAAAGGGTTTACATTCCAAAGGGAATAAAGATATCTTAATATAATAAGAGTTCATTTAATTCTATTCCTCATTTTTCGTAGGAAATTCTTTATTTATTGAAGAACTCGACACAGCCAACTATGAAATGAAAACAAAGGACCGATGAGTTTGTTGGAAAATTGCAAATGAATTAGTAGTTCGCCTTTACATATTAAGTCAAAGTATACTAACTATTCACTAAGAGGAGAGACGTTAATGGAAATTTTAAAAGGAACGGCCTTATTATTATTGGTACTTGGTTTATTTTCTTTATTCAGTTTTAAAGCCCCAAAAGGGATGAAAGCAATGGGTGCTCTTGCTAATGCAGCGGTTGCCGCTTTTCTAGTGGAAGCATTTCAGCGGTATGTCGGAGGGGATTTATTTAATATTAAATTCCTTGGAGAAGTAGGGGATGCGGCAGGCAGCATGGGAGGCGTTGCAGCGGCTTCACTTGTTGCATTAGCACTAGGGGTTTCCCCTGTATATGCTCTATTACTTGGTGTTTCATGTGCTGGTTTAGGTTTGCTGCCTGGATTTTTCGCAGGATACCTCGTTGCTTTCCTTGTGAAAGTGATCGAGAAAAAAGTCCCTGCTGGCTTGGATTTAATCGTTACCATCATCATTGCAGCACCGCTCGTTCGGTTTATTGGTGAGAGTTTAACGCCTTTGGTCAATGCAACGCTTTTGAATATCGGAGGAATCATTACGGAAACGGCAAACAGTAATCCAATCTTAATGGGAATCATTCTTGGAGGAGTCATCACAGTCGTCGCAACTGCACCATTAAGCTCGATGGCCTTGACAGCAATGCTTGGATTGACTGGACTTCCTATGGCAATCGGGGCCCTTGCCGTATTCGGATCATCTTTCATGAACTTTGTTTTGTTCGATCGCTTGAAATTTGGAGATAGAAGTACTACAATTGCGGTTGCGATAGAACCTTTGACACAAGCGGATGTCATATCTGCCAATCCGATTCCTGTATATTCAACCAATTTCATTGGCGGAGCGGCTGCAGGTGTGGTCGTGGCCATGTTTGGTTTAGTGAATAATGCGACAGGAACGGCAACACCAATTGCAGGGTTGGCAGTTATGTACGGTTTCAATGACCCTATAAAGGTGACCATCACAGCTGGAATATGTGCAGTTGTGGGAGCAACGGTTGGTTTCCTTGGCTCGATCGTGTTCAAGAATTATAAGATCAGGACCGTTTCACAAATAAGGGTGAATGAAGAGCAAAAAGCGGCATAATGAAAGGCCGTTTAAAAAATCTATTGCCAGAAAAGGGGCATTGAACAATGAAATACAGATCTGCATTTGATATAATCGGTCCCGTTATGATTGGACCTTCTAGTTCACATACAGCAGGAGCTGCCAGAATCGGCAGAGTAGCAAGAACATTATTTGGAAAACAACCGAAGAAAGCCATTATTTCTTTGTATGGTTCTTTTGCAAAAACCTACCGGGGACACGGCACGGATGTTGCTGTCGTAGGCGGGATATTGGATTTCGATACGGATGATGAACGAATCCCCACTTCTCTGACGATGGCGGAAGAAGCGGGTATGGAAGTTACCTTTACAATCGAGGATACTGTGATGGATCATCCTAATACAGTAAAAATCAGACTGTTCGACGAGGATAAAGAAATAGAGCTTGTTGGGATCTCCATTGGCGGGGGAACGATAGAAATAACGGAGTTGAATACGTTCAAGCTTAAATTGTCAGGTGAACACCCAGCCATTTTAGTTGTTCACAACGATGTGTTCGGAATAATATCTTCGGTTTCTACAGTATTGGCAAATCATGAAATTAACATTGGACATATGGAAGTTTCACGAAAAGAAAAAGGTCAAATGGCCCTCATGGTGATTGAAGTCGATCAGAAGATCAAGGGAGATATCATGAAAGAAATTGAGGGATTGGAAAACGTTTCGCAAGTCATAAGGATGGTTGAATGAGAATCCTTAAAAGAGTTGGTATAGATATGGAGGTAAAAACATGTTCCGAAATGTAGCAGAGTTGGTTGAACTTGCTGAAAGTAAAAATGTAAAAATCGCGGAAATCATGATTTTACAAGAAATGGAGTTCTCCAGCTTGTCGAGAGAACAGATCATTGAAAAGATGGACAGGAATTTGACAGTGATGGAACAAGCGGTGGAAAGAGGTCTGAAAGGAGTGCAATCCGTTACAGGCCTAACAGGCGGGGATGCTGTTCTTTTGCAAAATTATATCAAGACGGGCAAGGCACTGGGAGGCAATTTATTATTGGATGCCGTCAGTAAAGCGGTTGCGACGAACGAAGTGAATGCAGCAATGGGGATGATTTGTGCCACTCCGACTGCCGGTTCTGCGGGCGTGGTTCCCGGTACATTATTTGCCGTGAAAGAAAAACTAAACCCGACCCGGGCCGAGATGATTGATTTTCTTTTCACTTCTGCTGCCTTCGGATTCGTGGTAGCAAACAACGCTTCCATTTCTGGAGCAGCTGGTGGCTGCCAAGCAGAAGTGGGCTCGGCAAGTGGAATGGCGGCAGCTGCGATTGTAGAACTGGCCGGCGGTACACCAAGTCAAGCCGCGGAAGCCATGGCAATCACACTGAAAAATATGCTTGGATTGGTTTGTGATCCAGTGGCAGGTTTGGTTGAAGTTCCTTGTGTGAAACGTAACGCAATGGGGGCATCTAACGCGATAACGGCAGCTGATATGGCACTTGCAGGCATTACGAGCCGCATTCCATGTGACGAAGTTATCGACGCCATGTACAAAATAGGATTGACCATGCCAGTTGCACTACGTGAAACGGCAGAGGGGGGCCTAGCTGCCACTCCGACCGGACGTAAATTGGCAGAGGAAATATTCGGTTCATATAAATAAACATTCAGCCCCATTAACAAATTTGTTAATGGGGTTTTTAATTTTTGTTAAAAAATTTGAAGAATTTTGTAATTTAAAAAGGAAAATGAAGGAAGGGGGCGGGATATGGCGTTTACGTACACGGCGATAAGAACAGCTGTCAGGAAATCTGAACTATCAGTGAATATGGAGCTGTAGCAACTTTGTAAGTTATCATTTTCAGTGATAAGATGAGTACGAAATTTACTATGGAAAGGATTGATTCTTCATTAATTTTCTCGAATTAACGTACACGTCGGCAATGGAAAAAGCAATGTTTCAGGCTCATGGTATCGGCTATGCACTATATGCTCAAAAACTGGAGCAACGCATAATGGTTGAACAAGAACGGGAACAGGATTATCTGCAAAGCAGGCGTATATCAGAGGAGATGAGATCCAATCTTTTTTTGGGGAGTTAATATCGATTAACTTATCACAGATAACATAAAACGAAAAAATCATATACAAACGAAAGAGCAATCTGAAGGTTGCTCTTTTTTCATTTTTAACAGGGAACTTTTAATGTAAAGAAGGAAGCAAACATTTTAAATAGAATGTATTTTTAAAAGAGGAGGATGATCCTATTGGAGAGAAAAGCGCTAATTGTATCTGCATTGCCGGAATATGAAGAAGAAATTGGGCGGTGGCTATGGTGTTTGGAAGATGTTCGCCGAACGCTTATAACGGAATTAACTGGAATCAGCCAAACTTCACTCGATTCGAAAATGGATGAAAGGCACACGATTGGCTCGATGATATATCACATAGCATTGGTCGAGGCAGATTGGTTATACGAGGAGGTACTTGTTACGGAATGGGATTCGGAAATCCGTGCTTTGTTTCCAGTGGAATGCCGTGCTGATGATGGATCCCTAAGCCATATTGAAGGACAAACATTAGAAGAACATTTCTACCGCCTTAATAAAGTGCGTCAAGTTTTTCTATCAAACTTCCGTTCAATGAATCTAACGGATTGGCGTAAACCGAGGGTGCTTGACCAATATGACGTCACGCCTGAGTGGGTCGTTTACCATTTGATTGAACATGAATCACATCATAGGGGGCAAATTTTTCAATTGCTGAAGAAATTACGGAACGATACAAGAAATCGGCTATAAATCCCTGGTATCCAGCTAGCTATATCCGCAGCTGCCTTTATGGAAGTTTTGTTGTAATATGTTTAATTCTAAAGCAGAAAAAACGCATTACACCGTCCTCAAATGTGGACGGTGTAAAAATAAAGATGTTTAATTCTTTGTACAATTACTGAATAAGAACTCATAGAAATAACAATAAAGTCGTTTAAAAACCCAATCATTATGCCCCGTTTGTTTAACTGTTAAAAACCTTCTATCAATACATTCATTTACCATAAAAGGTAAACTAACCAGATGCTTAGGACAATAAACCAAATGTTGATTGACAACAGGAACACTCGCTCACAAATCCCAAAGATAAATCGCAACGGCTTGAACATCGTTACAATAACAGCCCCAAGTGAGATAGAAGAAATCATGGTCATGATGTGAAAAAATGGACTTAGATTTTTAAAGCCTTCCAGTAATTTTAAATGACTTCCTCCACGATCAATGACCATGTAGGAAAAAGCGAACGCAAGAATAGCAAATAAGTAATGGAGCTTTCCTCGAACCGTAAGTTTTTCTCCTTCTAAGTCAGTTGGAAAGAATGACATGAGGATACGGGAGATGACCATTAGAATGATTAAAATCGGAATGGACGCGGGTATGGAGAAGCGATCTTTTACATTCAACAACACGATAGAAAGTGACAAAGCCCCTAAATTGCTAAGCCAAACGTAAATTAAAAATAAATTTTTTGTAGCACCTACACCGTAATCACTTACAGCATGTCGAATAGGATGATAGCCTGTTTTCTTAAAGTGAAGTATGAGAAAAAAGATAAAATAACCCAAAAAGAACAATACAGCCACAATCGATAGGATTTTCTCAATGGACAATTTCAGACCTCCCAAAGTCATCAGATTCAGTTCCCCAACCGTTCCTTTACAGCCCCCTCGCCTCTTTTTCAATAAAAAAGAAATCCTCACCATTTAATAAATGGAAAATTCATGTTTTTACTTGTGACTGGAGTCATATAATTCCGATATGCCGAAGAATAAAAAAGTAAAACATATAACTTTGTCGGCTATTTTTTATCTTTCTTAGACTTTTTAATTTAAATAACATTATTATCTTTTAAACAACTATATTTTGATTTAAACGACTTTATTATCACGAAACAAGTTTTTGCATTAGACTACTGGAAAGTAGGTATATAAAGGGTTGATATATAATATATTACAATTTATGGTATATTGGTTAGTGTCGAAACGTTACCCAAAGACCTTCTAATTTTTCAAGGAGTGGGTGTCCTTCAAGAAAATAAATCGACCTACAAAAAAAAGTCCAGAAATGATTCCTGGACTGAGTTTATATCATTTAATGAATTTGATGATTAGGACCCGGACGTAAGATGCTGCAGGCATATCCAATGAATCCCCCGACTATTGCAGGGATGACCCACCCTAGCCCTATATCGTACATTGGAAGGATTTCAGTGAAGAAATCATTGATGGATGAAATGTGAATGCCTGCTCTATTTAATCCATCCATTAAACTGATCATGAATGTTAAAAGCATACTGCCTTGATAAACTTCAGGCCTTCCTTTAAATAGGGGATGGAGAAATGTCAAGAAAATCAATACAATGGCCAATGGATAAATGGCTGTCATTACAGGTACGGAAATGGCAATTAATTCGGTTAGTCCAATATTGGCAATTATTGCACTAAATATGGATAAACTTATTGCGATTGTTTTGTAAGGCAGCTTTGGAAGTAATTTATGGAAGTACGTTGAACACGATGTAATGAGTCCTACGCTCGTCGTTATACAAGCTACTGTGATCATCAATCCCAATAGTAGCCCGCCATATGCTCCAAAGTAGTAATCCGAGACCTTTGCTAAGACAATGCCTCCATTATCCAAGTGTCCAAATTTCTCGACACTTGAAGCACCCATGTAAGAGAGAGCTGTATAAAAAGTAGCAAGGATAACGGCAGCAATTGCAGTCGCTTTTCCACAAACGATCATTATTTGTTTTTTTGTTTTAGCACCTTTTTCTTTTATGGCATTAATGATAATGATTCCAAAAACAAATGATGCAAGAGTGTCCATTGTTAAATAACCTTCTCTGAACCCATTGAAAAATGGTTGAACGATATAGTGTTCAGCTGGTGCTTGAAAATCGCCAATTGGATTAACAAAAGCGACTACCACCAGGATTCCAATGAACGTTAACTTGATGGGTGTTAAAATTTTCCCCACAATTTCGACAAATTTCGCAGGATTGAGCGAAAGAAGGCACGAAATTGTAAAAAAGATGATGGTGAAAATAAGTAAAGGCAGTGGCCCGAAACCTTCAGGCAAAAATGGTTTGACACCGATCTCAAAAGAAACGTTTCCTGTTCTAGGCATTGCGAACAATGGACCAATGGCTAAATAAAGAACGGTTGTGAATACAATTCCAAACACGGGATGGACGCGGCTTGCTAATGATTGTAGATCATCTTTTCCCGAAAAACCCAGTGCCATTACACCAAGTAACGGTAATCCTACTCCGGTTACTAGAAAGCCTGCATTAGCTGACCAGATATTCGTTCCAGCTGACTGACCAAGCATTGGTGGGAAAATTAGATTTCCTGCCCCGAAGAAGAGGGCAAATAACATTAACCCAATCACTACTATAAATGAAAATGGTACCTTATTAGACAAAATAAACCCTCCGAAAAAACCAAAATTTACTATTTTAGAAAATTATTAAATTTTCTAAAAATTATATACAAACTAATATTTAAGAACGTATCGTATTATAACTAAAAAAAATTGATATTTCAATATATTTTTTGTTTTTTGTTGATTTCTGTATGACCAGTAATCGGTCCTCATCTTATTTTGAACAACTAAAAGCTTCTCATACCATTAATAAAATTCATTTTGGATAGTTGAAATTTATAAGAAATGTGGTGGCCAATATTAAAAAAATTCTTGGCTCATTGTTTTTATTTGTGCTGATTATAGGGGCAAGTGCATGTAACAAGGAAGTGGTCAAAGAAAACGGTGAGGCATCAGAGTGGAAACCTGTTAAAGAGGAAAATGTGGTCAAAGTGGAAGAGGCTGAAAAGTTATTTAGAGGTTATTATACTGCACGATATACCATTAAAGATCCAGCCAAACCGCCAACCTTCGCTGAAATTGCAGACAATGTTAGAGGATATTTATCAGAAGATGAATATAATGCCCAAATCCTTAACCGTTATTATTCAATGCCTTCATTGGTAGCCAAAGAAATTAATAAAAGCATTGTAGTGCAAGATGTGAAGCTTGAAGAACAAAGCATAAATGAAGACGGCACAATAGATTACACATACACAGCGGAATTTAAGGTTTATGACGAGAATTCATCTAAAGTTTATGAGAAAGAAGGAGAGGCCACGATCACCACCATAGATCATGAATTAAAAGTCACTCGTGATTGGAGTAGAGGGATAAAGATTGATGGATTAGACGGAGGACTTTAATTGAATTTTTAAATGAAAAGTAATGATAAAAAGGAGTGACTATTTTTGAGCACATATTTGTTAGTTCATGGAGCATGGCATGGAGAGTGGTGCTGGGAGAGAGTTGTCCCTTTGTTACAAGGCGCTGGACATCGGGTATTAACCTTGGATTTACCCGGACATGGAAAGGATAAAACCGCATCTTCCAAAGTTACTTTGGAAGACTATACTGACTGTCTATGCAGTATTTTGGATGATGAATCAGAACAGGTTATTTTAGTGGGACATAGCATGGGGGGAATTGTCATAACACAGACAGCCGAATATCGTCCTGAAAAAATTCAATTGCTCGTATATTTATGTGCCTTTCTTCCTGCAAATGAGCAAACTTTATTTCAAATACTCGAAAATGACAAAAAAGATTCGCTTCCAACTGTAATTATAAGTGAGGATAAAACCTGTCTAAAGCTCAAAGACTATCTTATAAAGGATGCCTTTTATGGGGAGTGCTCCGAAAGTGATATTTTTGAGGCTAAAGAAAAACTTTGTCTCCAACCCCTGTTACCCTTTATCACCCCTGTTCACGTAACAGAGGATAATTTTGGTGGAGTTCCGCGTATTTATATTGAAACTCTTAAAGATAATGCCATCTCCATAAGATGCCAAAGGGAAATGTACACTAAAACAACTTGCAACCAAATAATCACCATGGATACAGACCACTCACCATTCTTTTCGCAACCGGAAGTATTATCAACACATTTGAATAAATTGGGTTAGTGAATAGGATTGAAAAGATATAGAAAAGTGGAGGGATAAAAAGGTTGAAATCAATGTTTATGTCAAAGCTTTAAAAGGGAAATATCACCAGTGAGATAGTCGTTAGGTCTTTCACGGAATATTACGGTCTTATTGATGCTTACTAAACATGGTCATTTTTATTTTGCTCCCTCTTTTTAAACAAAAACTGTGACATATGATCATGAAAGGCAAATTACAAGGGGAATAGGTTATGAAGTAATTGAGGGATTAATGATTAAAGAAGTTGGTAAGTATAATTGGTGCGAAGGAGATCTAGATTTTTTAGGCTATCTTTATTAAGCTAACGGGTTCTACATCAATAAGAGAGGTTACTGCTACATCTTTTTCTTACGGAACTAAAGAGCAGGGTAGTTCAACAAGCATAGTGTATTCGGACTGTGCATTTTTTCCTTAATGCAATTCTTTTAAAGGTGGTTTACATACGTTGTTTAGGTCAATAACGTTGCTCTAGACCCAATCGAAGTTGCTATGCTATATTCATTTAATTCCAAAAGATTCGAGGTGTAGTTATGCGTAAAACATCAAATATCGCTTTTTTATCCGTTTTAAGTAATTCTTTTGTCGTTTTGTTAAAACTTGTCGTAGGAATATTAACCGGTTCAGTTGCAGTAATTTCTGAAGCTATTCACTCTTCACTTGATTTACTCGCCTCACTAATCGCATTTATTTCTGTTAAAATTTCTGGAAAACCGGCTGATTCTAATCATCCTTTTGGGCATGGTAAAGTTGAAAATATATCCGGAACAATAGAAACATTATTAATTTTTGTAGCTGGTTTTTGGATCATTTATGAATGTATTCACAAACTTTTAAACCCTGAGCCAATTCAATTGCCTTTCTTAGCAGTTTTAGTCATGTTAGTTGGAGCAATTATTAATTTTATTGTTTCAAAAATTGTCAAAAAAGAAGCTGATAGAGTAAACTCTATGGCAATGAAATCAAACGCATTCCATTTGCTTACAGACGTTTATACTTCATTGGGTGTCGCTGGTGGATTGTTGATTGTTACGTTAACAGGTTGGCATTTTTTAGACCCAATTATAGGGATTGTCATTTCAATTTATATTATGGTTGAAGCTGTTAAATTAATGAAAGAAGCGTTTCCACCATTGTTAGATGCTCGACTATCTATTGATGAAGAAAAACAAGTTCTTAGCCTAATAGAGTCCTTTAATAACGAATATATTGAGATTCATGATTTCCGTACAAGACGATCAGGAGCTCAAGAATACATTGATTTTCATATGGTAGTTTCTTCTCATGAAAGTATTGAAAAAACACATGAGCTTTGTGACCGAATTGAGGCTGAAATTATTAATCGATTTAACAATGCCCAAGTCTTAATTCATCCCGAACCAGAAAGTAAGTCTGAAAATTAAAAAGTGTATAAGTATCCATAATGATTTAAATTTTATGGTCGTTTTGTGCCCTAGAAGTAAAATGGGAACTTGAGCGAGTTAAAGTATCTTTCACGATGTGAATCAGAAAAAACACCGTTCCTAACATCCCTGACCCAATACTAAAAAAAGTAATTTTTAATACAGAGTTTGTGTCAACTTCTCAATAAGTCTTATGCAACTAACGGGTGCTTTAGCTGAAGATCGGAGCTGTCTTTAAGGCAGCTTTTCTTTATGGAACTATCGGGGCAGGATAGTTCAAGAGTGCATATGGAGTTGTTCAACAATTGGGCCATTTTATTAAAGATGGGTCTTGTTTAAAATGCGTATATTTGAAATAATTGGAACTTGATAAAAAGAAAGAGTTTTTTGGTAGGGGTGATTCGTTCGTGGAGAGTGTTTTCGTAAAGTTAATTTTAATGTTATCCATTTTTGGACTTTTTCTCTTTTTCATTAATAAAGTTTTGAGAAAATGGCTTAATGTTGAAAAGAAAAAATTGTTTTCCTATGGCCATGTAAATGATAAACACAAAAAAATTGATTGGACAATTAGAATCATTTTTATTGTCTTTTTGTTTATCGGTTTTTGCACTAACGTCAAACGTGACCCTTTAGAGCATATTTGGTTTTTGGAAACGCATATCCTTTTGTTTGTTTTTTTAATTGTATCTGAAACAGCTAGAGTAATTATGGAGAATAGATATGCAGAAAATAGAAATGATTATATCTTTTCAACTATTCAATTAGTGATAATATCAATATTTTTACTTTCAGTGTTTACGACTGATTTTTTTGGATTGTTGAAATGGTAAAAAATCTATCTTCAGCAATCGGGCGCGATTCTTGAATAAGGTTCGCTTTTCTTATAGAACTAACGGGTGCGTAGCCGAAGATCGGAGCTGTCTTTAAGACAGTTTTTTCTTATGGCACTAATGGGGAAGGATAGTTCTATAGTACAACAAATAAAAAAACATTGACAAAAAATATTTTATATGTTATAATTAAATATTTGTTATTGAAACCTCCTTGATTAATTGGTAAATTAAACTAAACAGTTATTTAGATATGCAATTAATTAATAATTTTGGAGGGGAATTTATGAGAATAGCTAATGGAGTTGAAATGCTTGAGTTAGAAGCTGAAGCGTTTGGAGGGAAAGCAGTCATACACCCGACGCTTCTCTGGGATGATAAAGACGCTATTTTGATAGATACAGGAATGCCAGGACAATATAAGCAAATAATCTCAGCGATGGACAGAATAGGTTTATCATTAGATAAATTAAAAGCAGTTATATTAACACATCAAGATATTGACCATATTGGAAGTGTGCCAGAAATCATAAAGGCAACTAAAGGAAGTATTGAAATATTCGCTCATGAACTTGATAAGCCATACATAGAAGGGGAAATTTCTCTTATTAAAACGAACCCTAAAAGTATGGCTAAGATTTTAGACTCTCTCCCAGAGGACCAATCAAGAATAATGCTTGAACTTTGTAAAAATCCTCCAAAAGCTAAAATTGATACTACATTATCGGACGGTCAAGAACTACCCTATTTCGGAGGGATAAAAGTTCTATTCACTCCTGGACATACCCCTGGACATACCCCTGGACATATTAGCCTTTATTTGAAAAAAAGTAGAGTTCTTGTTGTTGGTGATGCAATGATTTGTATAGATGGGAATCTAAGAGGACCCGTTGAGCAAACAACACTCGATATGGACACTGCGACTTCTTCTTTAGATATATTTTTAAAATACGATATTGAATCTGTAATTTGCTACCACGGGGGAGTATGTAATAATAAGGTACATACCCAACTTGAAAATATCATTAAAAACTTATAGAACTTTCAGGAGCGATTCTTCATTAAGAAGGATTGCTTTTTCTTACGCCAGCTATAGGGGCAGGTTAGTGAAAGAAGGAATTCGCTTTCAAAACTAGAAATTAAATTAATAACTAATGGAGAGGAAGGAGATTCTTATGATAATAAAGGGTTTTGGAGGAATCTTTTGGAGAACTAAAAATCTAGAGAATATAAAAAAATGGTACAGTAAAGTCCTGAAAATTGAAATTGAAAATTGGAATGGTACCATTATTACACCACAATCAGGCAATGAAACCATCTTTTCCTTCTTTTCTGAAAATGACCGCTATTTTCCAACAGAACAACAAGTGATGTTAAACTTTCAAGTTGGAAATTTGGATGACAGTATCGAACATCTAGAAAAAATGGGTGTTCCCCTTGTTATGGAAAAGACGATTAATGAATTTGGAAAGTTTATTTGGATTGAAGATCCAGAGGGAAGACGTATAGAGCTTTGGGAGAAGTAATAGGATAATAATAAATTTTGTTGTTGAACTAAAGGGATGCGTTAGTTGGTTTACAGGGTCCGAATATAAGGGAAGTTGTAAGAGGGTACGGATGTTTCTACAATTTTTTTACAAATTAAGATAACCAGTAATTCACAATTATGGTAAGTTTAACTTTGTAATATACATCAGTTTTAAAGGGATGCTTAAACGAATAATAACTAAGTACGAACACGAAGGTCTGACCCCGGAAGAAATTAAGCATTTAAATACTATAAAAGGACAAAATCCTTATGGGATGCTAACTCTATTATTAGGTCTAGCATCCTTTATTTTTGGGCCACAGTATACTTTGTTATTTGGTTTTATTATTTACCGGACTTTTGATTCTGAAAAAGAGGATAATCCTTGAACTTTTTACATTATGTACACGTATTGAGCTAGATGTTTCTGCTATATTTAATTGTTTATTTCTTTAGCTAGACATTCACGGTCAATGGCTTGAGGTGGTCTTTCAAACCAACCGTGCTTAATCATTATGCTTGCAGCATCTCCATCAAATCGAAATGAGAGATGTAAAGTATTTAATTTTGAAGCATAAAAATAAAAAACCACTCAAAGTGGTTTTTTAATCGCGCATTGCTCCTGCCTCACGGGAAGTCATTGCACCTTGTCCTGCGCTTACATCTTTTTGAATTTCTTGTTTTACTTTTTGTGCATCAGTTCCGGAAGATTCTGGTTTCATATTAGAACCCAATTTCTCTTTAGCTTGTTGATCCTGTTGCATACAATTCCTCCTCAATTTATTGTTGAACAATCTTATTATTTACAAAAAAACACTCGTTATTCTCGAGGGTTTGAGCGAATTTCCCTAAAGTCGGGGGCTATGGCTGAACAATCGCTTCTTATGGCACTAAAGGGGCAGTTTAGTTGAATAACAAAACCTTGTAGAAAAAATCTGAATGAAATCGGTGATATTATGTTTAAGCAAAGCATCAGATTTCCCTTAATATATTTTGTGGTATTAACTGTTTGGAAATTTATTGCTAACAAAGAGGTTAATTGGATAGAAAACATAGTGGTCTGTTTTTTTATGTTCTTGTTTATTCTGTTATTTGAATGGTCGAAAATTCCATATAAGTGGAATAAGGACAAACAATGAGTAAATATAAACAATAATTTCCTTCAACTCCCATGAAAATTAAAAAAACTCAAAAACTGAAAATGGGCATAACAAAATGGACCCATCAAAATCATTGGAGGTGTCTTATAATTAAAAAAACGATTTATAAAAGTGAAGAAGGAAAAAGAAAAATTACACAGCATTACGAAAATTATATAAAATCATTAACATTTGATGTAGAACAAATATATATTGATACAAGTTTTGGTAAAACCCATATGCTTGTATCAGGTCCAGTTGAAGGTAAACCTTTGTTTATACTTCAAGGTGGCAATTGCATTAATCCGATGACACTATCCTGGTTTTCCCCTCTAATTGAAACATATAGAATATACGCACCAGATACAATTGGTCATCCTGGATACAGTGATGAAAACAGGATTTCAGCAAAAGATAGTAGTTTTGCACAATGGATAACAGAGCTAATGAATTTTTTAAACATTGAAAAATGTGCATTCATCGGTCCTTCCTATGGTGCAGGAATTATTCTAAGGCTAGCTGCATTTATGCCGAATAAGATTGATTGCTCAATATTAGTTTCACCAGCAGGAATCCAGCTAGGTTCTAAACTTGAAATGATAAAGAATATCTTATTTCCTTTAATATTGTTCAATACCACCTCATCTGAAATATATCTCAATAAAATTACAAACATTATGTCGGCTAATAGTATGAAAGAAATGGATAAACAGATTATTGGGGATATATTTAAATACATAAAACTCGAACAAGAAATGCCTAAATTGACTGAGAAGAAGGAACTTATAAATTATAATGCACCTACTTTAATCATAGCAGGGAAAAAAGATATTTTTTTTCCTGAAAGCAGGTTAAATAAAGTGGCAAAAGAAATCATATCTAATTTAACCGCATTCAAAACTTTTGATATGGGGCATTTTCCTTCTGAATATTATTTAATGAAAATTAACGATGAGATTAAGGGTTTTCTTAATAATAATTACTAAATTTTTTTCTTTTGACCTTAAACTTCAGCTGTATTGTTCAATTAAAGGGCCATATTGTGGAAGAAGGGCACTGAAACAGTCCACTTTTTTTCAGAACAATACAGTCATAAAAAATGGCCCTGGAGAATCGCTTCTAAGGCCCTTTTATTAATTGAAGATATATTTAAGTACCCCCAGGAATTTTTAATCCTTTGCTAAAAATCACCTATTCGGTAGCCTCTTGTGAATTTCATCCTTTTTTTCAAAGCCAAATGAGGTCTTCATATTCTATCACAAACATTTAAACGCTAGCTTAATTCCCAGTAATCACTGATATATATAGTGCCTTCTTTTGATTGAATTATTACCAATATGTGGAGTGGGTTCTCTTGTCATATATGTCGCATCGTGATATAGTCGTATCAAAACATATCTACTTGCGACCTATTTATTTGCTACTTTTATTTCAAAAGACTACATAAAAGCAAAACCGAAAGAGGTGGTCATATTGGACTTTGAAAAAGTGCTGAAAAAGTACGTACCCATGACGGAAACTGCGTTTTATATTCTTCTATCCTTAACAATACCGAGGCACGGATATGGAATCGTCAAACATGTAGAGGAGATTTCAGGATCACGAATTCGATTGGGGTCTGGTACAGTTTACGGCACTCTAACAAAAATGCAAAAAGATGGGATAATAACTGTATTTGCCGATGAAGAAAGAAAAACAGTTTATGAGGTTACTGAAGTTGGAAAAAATTTAATGGCTGCCGAGATAAGGAGACTTAAAGAGCTGCACCAGAATGCGATAAAATACGAGGAGGATTTTTTATGATTAAAGTATTTAGACCATTTTGGAGCTACGACGTAAAAAAAACTGAAGTATGGCTTTCTGACATGGCGAAAAAGGGTTATTTATTAGTAGGATTGAATCGATGGACACGTTGCTTTTTCTTTCGACAAGGCAAGTCAAAATTAATAACGTATCGAATAGGATACGATAAAATGCATGGTTCTTCATTGTCTAGGTCTTTATTAGATGAAGGCTGGATAAAGGTTTTACAAAGTGGAAAATGGTATGTAATTTCTAATGAAAAGCATCTTGAACAAATAAAAACCTCCTCTGTTCGCGAAGGCATAATCAAACGGAATAGGACGATTATGTACATTTTCAGTGGTATCTTAATTTATTTAACAGGTATTGCTATATCTAACCTCACTATAATTAGCTTTTCTTTGTTTCAAGATGTATCTGTTGAAATTGTCGAAAGTCCTTTGTGGATTTTAACATACTCTTTATTAGGCTTTGCAATAGCAATATATGTTCTTTCTATCTATTCAGTTTTCAAAATTAATAAAACTAACAAATACTTGATCAGTGAAAAAAACAACAAACTTCAAAGTGTAAATCACATTGAAGGAAGACTAAGTAAAGAAAAAGAAAAGCAGTTGAAACTTTCAGGTCAAATGGTTGTTAAAAGAAAGTATGGATGGATGTATTCTCCTGATAGACTTGAAAAGTGGCTCGAAACAATGGAGGAACATGGGTATAATCTTTATCGAGTTAGTAGAACAGGAACAGCTTTTTATTTTATAATTGATAGCCCTCGTAGGGTAAGTTACTGCGCTGATTATCAAAACATTTCGGATGAAAGCTATTTCGACATGCATAGAGATGCCGGTTGGAAGAGTGCTTTTATTTCCTACTCATCTTTACAAAGGTGGACGATATGGAGCCGAGAATTTTCCGAAGGCGAAGAACGACCACAAATCTATAGTGACAAATCACATCACTTAAAACATGCTAGAAGGGTAGTAATCACATATACAATTTTGTTTCTTCCTTTGATGATCATATATATTTTAAATATAGGGTTATTCATTGAAGGGATGTTTAATAACGGTACATCGAGATTGAGTTTACTAAATACGGTTATGTTTTTATTTTGTATTTTTGTCTTTGGTTCATTCACAGTAAGAACATGGCTGTATTACATGCGACTTAGAAAGCGTTATGACTTTCATTTGTAACTATGTCTAATTATTTAAAAGCTAAGGTGAAGTCACCGGAAAATTATTCATTTCAATATCACTTTTCATATCTTTGATCTTCAACAATCGTGCGCGATTCTTGAAGAAGGTTCGCTTTTCTTATAGAACTAACGGGTGCGTTAGCTGAAGATCAGGGGTAAGGCAGGCATGATAGTTCCATAAGGGAAATGGTTTTTTGTGGTAAAATCAATAGTGTTCATGAATAATAAAGTTGTTTGAAAAATAATAAAATCGTTTAAACAATAAAGATCTTTAAAAGGAGATACTGTGATTAGAAGTAGTATCTTCTGTATTTTTAAAACAAAGATAAACTGTTTATATGTAGATTTTGGATAAAGAATGATAATTTATAAATTTGCTCAAAAACCTATAGCGTTGCTACTTATACTGTTGGGGCAGGATAGTTACACATTTTTTTTAAATTAAGTTATGAATGAGGGAGTTTAATGAAAATACTTAACAAATTGCCAAAAAGTAACCCAAGTTCACATTTGGACTTAATTAAAAATGGATGGATTCCAATGAAAGAACCAAAGAATTTAATAAGTGCTATTTTGTTATCTATCCCTTTAATGATTGTCTCTGCAATCATCTCTATTAGGGTAATAAATATCTTTTCCAGTATTTCTTTGAGCGATTTTGGACTGACACCTGATGCAATTTCAATAACAATTAACTTAAGTGTTATTTTTTGGCTAGTCTTACTATTAATACTTCACGAATTACTTCATTTGATTTTTATTCCTAATTTTATTAAATCAGAAAAAACATATGTAGGACTTACTCTGTTCGGGGGTTTTGTGATAACTGAAGAAGAGATTTCAAAATCAAGATATATCTTCATTACAATTGCTCCTTTCATGATTATTTCAATAATTTTTCCGCTAATATTAAGTGTATTTGGTCTATTAACAACGACATTAAAATTTTTGATAATACTAAACTCAATGGCATCGTCAGTTGATATACTTAATCTCCTTCTTATAATTAAACAGGTACCGAAAAATGCAACTTTAAAAAGTAATGGACCAAACACTTATTGGAAAAACGCACAAATGAACGAAAAGTGTAAAGATAACGAAAGTCATCTGTTTTAACTAAATGAAGCTTTTCTACAATATCTGTGCATCATAATTATTGAAGAACGATTTGCTGTACTAGGGCGCATTGTAGAAGAACACTTAGTTCTTATATGACTTGTTGATCGTTTTGAGAAAAGTGAATATTGGATGAAGAAAATTAAACAACTATTTTTTAAACACCGTTCCATTTCCGAACGGTGTTATGTGTGTTTAGAGTATTAAGATTAAACAACATTATTATATGTGAACAATTAAAGAAAGGGGATTTTTACCTTTTTTAATTCGTATTAAAAGTAGCAGGAAATAAAATTGTCCTTTGGGGGGCGAAAAGGTGCATTATGGATTATCAAAGCGGAAAAACACGAAAGGCTCTTATTGAAGAATATGAACTTACTCCTTCTTTAGATCGGTGGATTCAACAGAGTGAAAACACAGGTTCCTTTTAGGAAAAAGATAACCGTTCTCCCGAGGAAAAAGAGCTTATCAAGCTACAAAAAGAATTGAAACAGGTACAGATGGAGAATGATATTTTAAAGCAAGCAGCGCTGATACTAGGACGAAAGTAAATGTTATTAAGCGAAACAAAGACAAATACTCGGTATCAGCCATGTGTAACGTCCTGTGTCTATCGCGGAGCACCTATTACTACGAATCAAAAGAATGAAACTCAGAAGATGATGTCACGCACGCCACGGAACACGTAAGATTAAAGTAGAGTTACTGAAGTCCGACCTAATGTCTCCAGGAGCCGAATTGGTCGGATTATGAAAGAGCAAAGGCTTGTATCATCTTATGCAGTTGCTCAATACAAACCGCAGCAATCCTCATTAACGAGTCAGTCCTGGCTAACGAATTAAATCGGGAATTTCAACAAGAAGAAGAGAAAAAGTAGTGGTCAGCGACTTAACATATGTCAAAGTCAAAATAAATGGCATTACATATGTGTCTTTGTCGATCTCTTTAATCGTGAAATTATTGGCTTTAGTACGGGCTCAATAAGGACGCCCAGCTTGTGGACGCGCATTTGCATCCATCAAAGGAAACCTTCATGATATTCAGCTCTCCACACAGATCGAGGGAATGAATTTAAAAACAAGCTAATTGATGAAACGTTAACCACGTTTAAAATTGGCCGTTCACTTAGTATGAAAGGTTGTCCATATGATAACGCCGTCGCGGAAGCGACCTTTAAAATCATTAAGACTGAGTTCGCCAATCAAAAAAAACTTACGAACTTATCCCAGCTAACGCTCGAATTTGGAGACTATGTGAACTGGTTTAATAAGCTAGAATTCATGGGACCCTTGGCTACTTAAGTCCTCTAGAATATAAAAAATTATCCCTTAAAAAAGTTGTTTGATTTAGTGTTGACAATCCAGTTGCTTGAGGCAACCTTTGTTTTCTTGTGGACCTAAAGGGGCTACGATTGGGCTCTAATGACATAGTTTATCGATCTTCTTCTCCCAGCCTTAGCATTAGTATTGACGGTTTTTTCATTCTCTGTGGTGAAGCGCTGATTTTTACGCTTCATGGGAAGTACCAATAATTTGTAAAATAAAAAGACGGATTAATACAAAACCTCTAGTAAGGAGTTTTTTGGAAGGAGGAAAAAAATTAGATATATGTTTTCATTACGTGGAGATGCTCATAAACTTTATCTTCAATTAAAAAAAGTCTCATACAAAGACCGATCTTTCAAATGTATGAAGAAACTTAAAGAAGTGGAAGAAATTCAAAATTTTTATAGTTCGATTGATAGCGGTACTTTAAAAAAAATTTATTATTGTATGATAAAAGAGAAAAACGGATCGGGAATCATTCCTATTATAATATCCTCTGGACCTTGGCTTTTTTTTCTGTTTTCAAAACAATTACAAGATTTCCTTTTCAAAGATGGGAGTTTGCTTTGGGTTGCCTTTGTTTTAACTTATATCTTCATTCTCGTCATAAGTGTGTGTCTTCATTTTCATGAAAAATCATGGGCTTTTGTTCATATTGAAATCATTCAAGAAATTTTACATGAACGAAAAGAGATAAGGGAAAAGCCCTGAGGTGAGAACCTATAACGGATTCCCTCAATGGGAAGTTTGGCGAGAAAAACATCGACTTTCGCACTGTTTCATGTGTATTTTTCAGCGCGAAATATTACAGTAAAAAAGAGGCATTGAAACCGATGCTCCTATAAATACGAAATAGCGATTATTTCTACATATTCAACCTTAATCCCATTTACTCTTTCATCCCTTTTTTTATACGGAAGCGATTCTTTAATGAGAATCGCTTTTCTTAATGAACTCCCTCGGTTCAGTAAGAGTAGATAAGGAAAGCACCAAGCCCCTTTAACTTTGATGTACGTTTCATCTAAATGCCAAGTATGATGTGCAGTTTTGTTTCCTTTTTCCAAATTTGATAAATCAGATTGCCATATTCATGCACCCAACGCATGATTGTTGTAGGGTGAACGGAAACTTCTCGTTCTTGTGGAATCTCAGATACAACGCGATAGCTTAAAGAAAAACGACAGTAGTAGCCGATGGCTACCAAAATAATATCCTTTTTGAAACGTTGCAACAGAACCACTTTTTTGATCCAACTTATTTCGAAGCAACACCAAAAGGTGGCTTCGAAATAAGTTGCAATTACAATTTAAATGAGGACATAAAAAAGAACAATTTTCTAACGTGCTACTTTAAGCCAAATTGCGCCTTAGATTGCATTTTACCATTTTGGATGGTTACGTTGGCATTTGTACTAGAACCTTTTTTCTTGTACAAGGAGTGTTTAGTATGTACCTATTTTCTCGGAATACCAATTGTTCTTCCAGCTTGTTTAGGTCTAACTAGACTTTTATGCAAAGTACCAAGACTTTCAACATATGTGTGAACCTCATTTGGGAAAGGGGCCGGCCGACCGCTGCTCATATCTATGCCCATCAACATTTGCTCACTAGTTGCGAGTTGATCTCCCTTCTCATTTTCCATAGTAAAAAAGACATGCAATCGTTTTGTGTCATAATCTAACAGCTGGACTTTGACTTGAAGCGCTTGTCCTTCATTAGCCTCAGCTAAATAACATAGGTGCGTTTCCAATGTGTAAATGGAATATTGATGTTTGTCACGAAAATCAGCATTGATTCCCAATTCTATCATGAATTGGTCTACTGCCATACTGAAGACGATAGCATAGGCAGCATCTGTCATATGACCATTATAGTCAATCCAATCTTTTTGGACGCTTTCCTTTAAGAGTGGGTTTTCAATTTGAGGCAATTGACTTCATCCTTTCATGTTAGAGTTTTCCGTTCAAGTTTGCTCCAGGCCAATATTTTTCAAGCAATTGCACAAGCTCAATCAGGAATTCATCCCGACGTTGTTCAAGTTCTGCAATGGAATGTCCAGTAGTTTGAGCTTCACACCCTTCGATCAATTGATTTGTTAGTTCGTTAGTCAGCTCTGGTGCAACTAATTTAGTCCATGGTAATTTTAAGGATGGACCAAATTGTTTAAGCATATGTCTCATTCCCTGTTCACCGCCTGCTAGGTGAAGGGTTAGTAAGGGTCCCATAAGTGCCCAGCGCAATCCTGGACCATAGATGATTGCTGTGTCCACCTCTTCTGTTGTGGCAACACCGTCATTTATAAGGTGTAGTGCTTCCCGCCATATAGCTTCCATGAGACGATCAGCAACATGGCCTTCCACTTCTGTTGAAAGCACAAGCGGCTTCATTTTAATAGATTGATAAAATTGCTCTGAAATTTTTATAATTTCGGGAGAAGTATCTTTTCCGCCAACTAATTCCACGAGTGGAATTAAATAAACGGGATTGAATGGATGTGCAACAATGACACGTTCAGGCCGTTGGCAATCTTCCTGTAAAGTACTCGGCTTCAGCCCTGAAGTACTTGAGGCAATAATTGCTTCCTGTTTAGAGAAGCGGTCAATTTCCGCTAAAATTTTTCGTTTTAAAGCTTCCCGCTCAGGTACATTTTCCTGAATAAGATCAGCATCTGCTACGGCTTTTGCCAAGTCTGGTTCGAACTTGAGCCTATCCTTTGAAGCTCCTTCAGCTAGTCCTTGCTTTTCGAGTACTGGCCAAGATTTCTCTATACTTTGCCTCATATGTAATTCTGCGTTTTCTGCTATGTCTGTTGCAACGACATCATAGCCTTGTGATAGAAAACGGGAAATCCATCCATTTCCAATAACGCCAGTTCCTACAACGGTCACTTTTTTAATCATATTTGTTCCCATATTATTTAGCCTCCGCATGAGCCTTTCTTAACCCTAGATGTTTTCGTGCTTCTTGCGGTGTCATTGGTGTAGCGCCTAATCCGCTCATGGTCGTGACAACTCGATCTACTAACTGTGCATTTGTTCCAAAAACGCCTTTATCCAAGTAAAGATTATCCTCCAGCCCCACACGAACATTTCCACCTAGAAGCATAGATTGAATCGCCATTGGCATTTGCATTTGACCAATTCCAAATGCTGACCAGTGAGCATTTTTAGGAAGCTTATCGCGCATATACAGCATTGTTTCTGCATCTGCTTCTGCTCCCCATGGAATTCCGAGGCAAAATTGGAACATCGGATCACCATCAATAAGACCCTCATCAATTAATTGTTTAGCAAAGCGAACATGACCGGTATCAAAGCATTCCAATTCAGGCTTCACACCGCTTTTCTGAATGAGGAGAGCTTGCCTACGCAACCAATCTGTCGGGCTGACGTAAAGTTGATCTCCGAAATTCATACTCCCACAATCTAATGTACAGATTTCAGGTAATAAAGCTCCTATAGGCTCATGACGCTCTTCTGGTGTTTGCATGTCCGTTCCCGGACCACCAATCGTTGGGTCCTCTTGGCTTGGAATCCAATCTCCGCCGCCACCAGCAGTAATATTTAGAATAATATCTGTATCTGATTCTCGTATTCTTTCAACAACTTCTCTAAATAAAGAAACATCATGACTAAGTGCTCCCGTTTTTGGATCACGCACATGGATATGGGCAATTGTGGCACCGGCCTTCGCAGCTTCAATGGAAGATTGCGCTATCTCTTTTGGGGTGACTGGTACTTGTGAACTTTTTTTAGTCGTTTCTCCTGCTCCTGTTACTGCACATGTTACGATTACATTTTTATTCATATTATTTCCTCCTTTTTAATCCTGCACTAACTGGCATTAATGCTCCAACTATAAATTGAGAGATTTCAAGAGTGGCAAGCGAAAGCACCCGATTCGTTCAACGAATCATTAGTGGAAATAACTGGACTTACTGATGAAGCCTTCATTTTTGTAGGCATTGCATGATTCGTCGTATTCATCAATAAATTGAGGGTTCGAAGACGTTTGACCTGGCCTTGAAAAAATAAAGAGATTGCTAAAAAGTGTTAACTACCAAAGTATGTAATCCACAAACTGGACCGTTTGTTTAATAATTCCTATCTAGATACAGAAGTAGATAACTACCTGCACAAAGAAAGAATGCAATTCGGGTTATAATATAGATTGAAAATTCAAATGAAGTGAGTTTTCTTTCCCTCTTAATCTTTTTAAAATGCCTATAATAATAAAACGAACAAAGGAGTAATACTATTGCTGATAATTGGAATGTATTTTCCAATAGACTAACCAAAAAATCATCCCCTCGCATTAATATTGGCGCCTTTTCAATCTTTTACTTTGAAAATAGTTTGCTCCACCATTTCCTTTTTTCGGTCTTTTCCAAAGACGCAGAAATCTCCTTTTGTTTTTCTTCGAGTGTATTTTTCCTGGCCAACGGTAATTGTCTATCTCTCATTTCGATTGAATTGCTTTTCTTTTGTTCAAAAGTCTGGAACATTACCTCCCGATCCTCCTCAACTGCCTTCTTTACCGCTGAATGTATAATCTTCTCTAGTTCATCCCGTGTTAAACGCAATTCCGGCTTATAGACGCTAGGTGTCTGTACAGCGTTTTGTTCCGCCCAATCCGTTGCTACAACAGCCTTTATTACGTCTGCATAAGGAATAGAATGAGAGAGGAACTTTTTTAATTCCCGAAATGCTTTAAAGTCACGCTCGTAATAGATTCGTTGATCTTTTTCATTCCGTTCAATGATGTATCCGGCCTTTTCTAAATCAATTGACCACCTTCTCAATGAAGATGGGGTTCCTAAATCTGAAGCAACACTTTTAGCAAAGTATCCAAAATGATTGGTATTTTCCAATACGTTCACCACCCCGTCCATAAGAAATTCTGATTGTAAAAACCCCTTGTTTTGAGGTGGAACCTTGCGTGGAGCATAGAAATCAATACGATACTCCAACTGTAGTACAATTTTTGTTTTTCATCTTTTTAGATTATTAAACATGTCACACCACCTTTTGTAAAACAGAAATTTTGAAATAAAAAGATATTTCTTAAGATAACCATATCTTAAACAGACATTGTTCTTCAAACAATCAAGCTTATTTGGGTGTTTTTACCCATCACCGAAAAGGGGGCTAGAGTGTAGTCTCATTTAGAAAACTTTGCAACAGAACCACAATAGCCTTAATGAAGTAACCAGTGTGCGTTAGTTGAGATCCGGAGCTGCCATTTGGTGGTTTTTTTTGCTTAATGAACTCCCTCAGTTTAATAGATAATTCTCACTTATTCGCAGGATTTCAAACCACATGGTATAGGTTGCTTTAGATGAACGAAAAAAATTGCTGATCGGCGGCTCCTTTTTCGTGCGCTCGGCATGGGTGCAATCTAAAGGGTGTGAGTCCCAAGCCATGAAGGCAGTAGTAATGGTTAGCTTAATACAAGGGTATCCATGGTGACGTGGGATCTGAAGGAAGCTCATTTAAACAACATATCCTTTAAAAGAATAATGGCCATTTTTTGTTAGAGTTTATTAACTCCAGCTATGTTAAAATGAATTAACAATATATGGATAAAAAGAGGGGAGGTTTGTTAATTGAATAAATACATTAAACCATTTTTAGTTTTTGAATGGATCACGGTATTAGGAGCATCAACAGCTGCTTACATACGTTGGGATTTTCCACTTTATATCTGTATAGGAATCGTTTTATTAGGTGTTATCCTTACTCTATACTTTTCAAAACGATACGAAAATAAATCAATTAATAAATCACAATAAATATAGAATCGGCATTAAGAAAGGGGAATTATTATGAATACTTCAAGTTCTAGTGTTAATTGGTTTGACATAACATTTCAATTTGGTTGGTTAGTTTTTTTAGTTGCAATAGGATTTTTAATATACAAAATTATCGAAATTAAGAGAATGAATAAGCATAGTTAAAACCTTTTCTCCGTTTTTAGGGATAGTTTAAGACAGGGGTGTTCGTAGTGACGTAGTTATTAATGTGAAGGAGGCGTTTAATTTAAAAAAAATTAAAACAATAGTTATTTGTACGTCTATCGTACTAATAATTTTATTTGGTATTACTTTTTTTGAATACATATTTTTAAGATTACTAGGATTACAATATAATTCAATTGGTGCTTTAGTATTTTTTTTTGTTATGTATGTATTCCTTGAAATACCTCTCTCGCTCATTACAAATTCAATACCAAAGGCTTTAAAATCTGTCGGTATTATTCAATCAAGTAAGGGCTGGTTATCATTTATTTTGAATACGGGTCTCACTTTTGCGTTAATTGAATTACTCGATACCTTCTTGGTTAATATCTCCATTACTTGGCAAGGTTCACTCATATTTGCTTTGATTTCTGTACTTATCGGTTTGAAATTAAAAGAGAAAGATGATGAGCCGCCAATGATTGATAGTGAAGAATTCAAGACAATAGAACATAGATTTAATTCCAAAAAGTAAACTATCGAACGCACGTTAGTTTAACAAGAATGGGGAAATCATTATAGATTGGTTTTCCCCTACTACCTAACTGGAGAGATTGTGAAAAAGTGTACTTAAACTAATGGGTACGTTTACCCGAAGATCGGAGCTATCTTTAAAGCAGCTTTTTCTTTATGCAACTAACGGGGCAGGATAGTGTAGGAAAATATAGAACCTTTTATAAAGGTTAAACGTCTAAATTATGGGGGTGTATGTATCGTGAAAAAAATATTTATTTTATTTATCGTAATTGGTTTTGTATTAGTCGGATGTTCTCAAGAACCAAAGAATGAAATAAGTGAAACAGTCGCTGAAAATGGTTCAGAAGCACAAGCAGAAACAGAAATAGAAACAAACTCTAAAACTAAAATGAATGATTTAGAATTAAAAGATGCGGAAGAAATAGACATTTTTAAAAGAGCAGTAAGCAATTCGAAAAAAGAGCCAGGTATTGTCAATATGGCAGAAGAACCACAGTATCAATTTAGTATTGGCGAAGAAACTTACTTTCTTTGGATTACAGAAGAATCTGGAACGATAATGAATACAAAAGACACGTACACTATTTATACACTATCAAGTAGTTCGGTTAAAGAGGTTTATGAGTTTGTTAATAAAGGTTAATCATTAAACTAATGGGTGCGTTAGCTGAAGATCGGAGCTGTCTTTAATACAGCTTTTCCTTATGGAACTATCGGGGCAGTTTAGTTCAACAAGGTATTCCGAATTAACTGGAGAAATTGTTATAAAAGCTTAAATTTAAATGAGAGGTATAGGTAATGGGTAATTATCCAAGAACAGGACTAAGATTAAGAAGTGAAGCAGGTGTACATCCAGAAGTAAGAAGTGTCTGTATCAAATTTTGTAAATGGCTAAGAACACAAATGGAATTCCCTGTTCGGGTCGTTATCTATCTCAAAAAAGACTATCAAATCAAGAATCGTACGACAAAACAAATGGTTACAGCAACTTTATTCGCTCCCTATGATAAAAATGTTGAACCTTTTATTCGTATTGCAACGGGAGATTATAGCGAGCTGATAGAGGAAAGAGGGACAAAGGATGCTTTATATGCGATGTTAGATAGCATTGCACACGAAATTATCCATTACCAACAATGGCTGGAAAACAGGGAATTGAATGAGGAAGAAGCAGAAGAAAAAGGGTATAAATTTGTTGATTCGTATGCGGAAACCATTAACTCTATTTTAGATTTTTAAATCGGGTTCTTAAAGAACTAACGGGTGCTTTAGTTCATTAAGGGAGGTTGCTGAAGCAACCTTTTTGTTATGCAACTAAAGGGGCAGGATAGTTTAGTAATCCATTGGGTTAATTGGTAAAATGCTATTAAAGATTGGAGGTAATTATTTTATGGAATTTATTACATTGGAAGAGAATATTGAAAAAATGAAAAAAATATACAAAATGTCAGATGACGTAATAAATAAGATTTTCTATACTAAACACAAAATGTATCACACTGATCCAATAGAAATGAGTGCCTTTTTAACAGCTATTGATATTGTTGATGAAGAACAAAGATTGTGTGATATTATAGAAGCCTTGCATAGAGACATAGGGTTAAGTTATGACACGTTGGCTGCATATTGTGAAATGACTACGGAAGAGTTGGAAGAATTCTTGAGAAATCAAGAATCCTTAACCGATAAGAAAAAGTTTATAATAGCTGTTAGAATAATGTTTCTACATCATGTTTTGAAAGAAAAATATCCGACTGAGGGTACTGTCGATGAGTAAACATCGCTGTTCTTATAGGAGAAGTTCTTAATGAACTAACGGGTGCTTTACTTCAATAGTAGGGGAAAATTAAGCTATGTTAGATTTTCTTTTAGGCATTCTTTCCGCAGGATTCGGTGATAATTCTTTGGATACTCGAAAAATTGATCGAAATATAGAAATGCTGAAGAATCATACTTGGTTTAAAGATATATACGAAGATGAAAAATATCATCGATTGTTTTTTGTAAATAGAAATGTTAGGCAGTATTTACAAAGTCTTTATTTAACTAACTATCAAGGGCTTTAATACAAAAAGGAACTGCAATTTTATAGTTCCTTTTTGTATGTAGTTAATGAGATGGGATTCCACAGAGATCCCATCTTTTTTCATCTTCAACTAACGGTGCAGGTTAGTTGAATTAGTAGAGAAAAAGGTTTGATTTTTCAGATATTGCATTTTTAATACAATGCACTATACTATAAGTTCAAATACTCTTATAAAAGGATGTAACATTGTAAATTCATTTTAAAGTAAGAAAAGAAAGGATCAACAAATGCAAAAAAGAAAAGGTAAAAGGACATATATCATTTTTGGGGTATTAACCCTTTTGGTTGTTATGGTTTGGATGAATAATACGAGTCTATTTTATTCGAAAGATACAAATTATAAGATTCTAGCTCATAGAGGGTTGGCTCAAACCTTTGATATTTCAAAGGTAGAGTATGATACGAATACAGCTGAAATCATTTATCCACCTGAGCACCCCTATTTAGAAAATACAATGCCTTCTATGAAAGCAGCTTTTGATAATGGTGCTGACGTAGTGGAATTAGATATTAAGTTAACGAAGGATCATCAATTAGCTGTTTTTCATGATTTCGCTTTAGAGTATAGAACAAATGGTAAAGGTGAAATCAAAGATTATTTGATGAACGAATTGAAGAAACTAGATGTCGGCTATAGATATACGGCTGATAATGGAGAGAGCTATCCGTTTCGTGGCAAAGGCATGGGTATGATGCCAAGCTTAGATGAGGTGTTTGCAGCTTTTCCTAATAAAGAGTTTTTAATTCATGACAAAGATGGAGATATGGAAACAACAAAAGTATTGTGGGATTCATATTTAAGTAAAATGTCTAAGAAACAATTAGATAAAATAACAGTTTATGGTGATGGAGACAGCGAAGGATTTGATTATTTACGTTCAAAACATGCAGAGTTGAAATTGTTAACGAAAACAATGATGATAAATGCACTATTAAAATATGAATTATTAGGTTGGACGGGATATATTCCGAAAGAATTGCATAATATGGAGCTACATTTACCTTTAAAATATGCGAAGTACTTATGGGGTTGGCCAAATAAATTTATTGATAGAATGGAGTCTGTCAACACGCGAGTCGTGATCGTAGAGGGAAATGGTAAATGGTCAGAAGGATTTGATACAAAAGAAAGCCTTGAAAAAATTCCAGAAGGATATCAGGGGTATATATGGACAAATAGGGTTGATAAGGTTACTAAATGATTTAATTCATCAAAATAGTTGATTCTTCACTATGAGGAATCGTACTTCTTATGTTATAAAACGGCAACAATCCTGTAGTGAATAGAGTGATTTCAACTAAGTTTGTGAATTTGTATACTTAAACTAACGGGTGCGTTAGCTGAAGATCGGAGCTGTCTTTAAGGCAGCTTTTTCTTGTGTGCCAGGCATGGCAACTATCTAGGTGGTGAAAGTCCACTGTGGGGGTACACATCGACCAACCACTAAGGAAGCGCAAGG
>NZ_JBNNOR010000015.1:0-97722 GCF_050274955.1 Peribacillus sp. NPDC006672 | reverse complement strand
TGCTCATTTTGCTTTTTTAATAGTGTGTGCTCACTTAAAATTTAACGTTGGCGCTTTGTTTTGTTCAGTTTTCAAAGAGCAATTTCGTTGTCGTTCGCTTAGAAACGACTTTAATAATATATCAACTATATTATTTTTTGTCAACAACTTTTTTTCTTTCGATGTCGACTTAGTTATTATATCCAGTATCAGAAATAAAAGCAAGAGTTATTTTAAAATAAATAAATATCTTTAATGATTTATCATTTTATAGCTCAAAAATAGGATGATTGTGATTCTCCTCATGATCCTTGGCGGTTAGACTTTCCGTTTTATTTAATAATCTTTTATACTCCACAATCTCATATTCAGTCGCTTGATATTCACATTTTGAAAATCATCCAATACGCAAATAAAAAAGACCCAGCTTAGATTGCCTGGGTCTCTTGGTTATGGAAGAATTATTCTTCCGTATCCTTTTCAGTTTCTTCATTTTCTTCGATTACAGTAGGTTCAGAGTCAGAAACCGTATCTATTGTTGGGTTCTGTTCCTCATCTATTTCTTCTTCTTCTTCTCTTCCAACAATGGCTACCGTCGAAACGTATTCATTGTCTGCTGATTCAAGTCGAATGAGTTTAACCCCCTGTGTATTACGGCCCGTTTTAGAAATGCCTTCGACTTCCATTCGGATCAATACACCAGCTGCTGTAATCAACATCAAATCCTCATCTATACCTGTAACTGTTTTAACAGCTATAAGTTCACCGTTTTTCTCAGTGACATTACATGTTTTGATCCCTTTGCCGCCACGGCTTTGAATACGGTATTCTTCCGCAGAGGTCCGTTTTCCATAACCGTTTTTCGTAACGATCAGGACCTCTTCATCATCTTCAAGAATTTCCATACCGACCACTTCATCATTCGACCTTAAGGAAATCCCTTTCACTCCCGCTGCAGTACGTCCCATTGTCCGTACATCCGTCTCAGGGAAACGAATCATCATCCCGGATTTCGTTCCAATTATGATCTGTTTGTCTCCATTCGTAAGACGCACGGAGATCAATTCATCATCTTCACGCAAACCTAAAGCAATTAAACCGTTATTACGGATATTTGCAAAAGACGACAAAGGAGTACGCTTTGATATCCCATGTCTGGTCGTGAAGAATAAATACCAATTATCGGCAAATTCTTTCACCGGTATGATTGCATTGACCCACTCGCCTTTATCGACTTCCAACAAGTTGATAAGTGGCAATCCTTTTGCCGTCCTACCATACTCAGGTATTTCATATCCTTTGGAACGATAGACTTTACCTTTGTTAGTGAAGAATAATAGAGTGTCATGAGTCGAAGTGGTTAACAAGTGACCGACAAAGTCATCTGTATTCGTTCCCATGCCCTGTATTCCACGCCCCCCGCGTTTTTGACTGCGGTACGTGGTTGCAGGCAAGCGTTTAATATAACCGTTATGAGTAAGTGTCACGATTATATTTTCCTCTGGGATTAAATCCTCATCTTCCAGGCTTTCAAAGCCGGCTAATGTGATTTCAGTTCTCCGTATATCGTTAAAGCGTTCTTTAATTTCAAGAAGCTCTTCACGAATAATTTCAAGAACCTTTTCCTCATCAGCAAGAATGGCCTTATATTCTGCAATTATAGCCATTAATGCTTGGTATTCATCTTCAATTTTTTCACGTTCCAGACCAGTCAAACGCTGTAAACGCATATCCAGGATAGCTTGCGCCTGTTTTTCGGAAAGTGAGAATTGTGTCATTAAGCCTTCACGGGCAATTTCCGTCGTTTGGGAACCGCGGATTAACGAAATGACCGCATCCAAATTATCAAGTGCAATACGCAAACCTTCTAAAATATGGGCACGAGCTTCCGCTTTCCGTAATTCAAATTCTGTCCTGCGCCGTATGACCACCTGCTGGTGCTCTAAGTAGTAGTGCAGGCATTGTTTTAAATTCAGCACTTTTGGCTGACCGTCCACCAAAGCAAGCAGATTGATTCCGAAGGTCGTCTGCATCGCGGTATGCTTATAAAGGTTGTTTAAAAGGACATTTGCATTAACATCCTTTCTAAGCTCCATGACAATACGCATGCCATTACGATCCGATTCATCCCGTAGATCAGTAATGCCTTCAATTTTCTTATCTCGAGCAAGTTCTGCAATTTTTTCAATCAATCTTGCTTTATTTACTTGATAAGGGATTTCTTTAACAAGGATTACCTGTTTACCATTGGGCTTTTCTTCAATCTCGACTTTCGCCCGTTGGATGATTGACCCTTTTCCAGTTTCATAGGCCTTTCTAATTCCGCTTCGTCCTAAAATTAAACCGGCTGTAGGAAAATCCGGACCAGGGATGAATTCCATCAACTCTGGAATTGTAATTTCAGGATTCTTGCTTAAAGCCAATACGCCGTCAATTACCTCACCTAGTTGATGTGGTGGAATATTGGTTGCCATCCCTACTGCTATACCTGATGAACCATTCACTAACAAGTTCGGAAAGCGGGCAGGCATAACAGCTGGTTCTCTTTCTGAACCATCGTAGTTATCCTGGAAATTAACCGTATCTTTATTTAAATCGCGAAGTAACTCCATCGAGATTTTCGACATTCTTGCTTCCGTGTACCTCATTGCGGCAGCTTGGTCTCCATCGACTGAACCGAAATTCCCGTGACCATCGACAAGCATATAGCGATAATTAAACGGCTGAGCCATCCGTACCATCGTTTCATATACAGCAGAATCACCATGCGGGTGATATTTACCGATTACTTCACCGACAATACGTGCTGATTTTTTAAATGGTTTATCCGAAGTCATTCCAAGATCATTCATTGCATAGAGAATTCTTCGGTGTACCGGTTTTAAACCGTCCCTTACATCAGGCAAAGCCCGAGACACGATAACGCTCATCGCATAATCCAAAAACGATGTCCGCATCTCGGTACTTATATTTATTTCTTTTACACCTGATCTTTCATTTTCTGACATGGAGCCAACCTCCTATAAAAAGCTTATACTCTCATTTAGTTTTAACTATTCACGCACTATGTAAAGAACAGGATGTAAAAAGCATCCTGTCAAAAATCAGATATCGAGATTTTTTACATAAATTGCATTTTCCTCAATAAAGTTACGTCGCGGTTCCACCTTATCGCCCATCAACATCTCGAAAGTTTCATCGGCCTCGGCAGCATCTTTCAAACTGACTTGGAGCAGCGTTCTCGTATCAGGGCTCATGGTCGTTTCCCATAATTGCTCTGGATTCATTTCCCCTAGCCCTTTATAGCGCTGCAGGTTAGGCTTTGGAGTACTTGGCAAACTCGCCATAATCTCTTCAAGCTGGCGATCATTATAGGCATAATCCACTTTTTTCCCTTGCTGAATTTTGAAAAGTGGCGGCTGGGCAATATATATATACCCATACTCGATAATTTTTCGCATATATCGGTAGAAGAATGTCAACATCAGCGTTCTGATATGGGCACCATCGACATCCGCATCGGTCATGATAACAATTTTATGATATCTGGCCTTTTCAATATTGAATTCATCACCAATGCCTGTTCCAAGTGCTGTGATGATCGTGCCTATTTCTTCATTATGCAGGATTCTGTCCAATCGCGCTTTTTCAACATTCAGGATTTTACCTCTTAAAGGTAAAATAGCTTGGAAATGACGGTCCCGTCCCTGTTTAGCCGAGCCTCCCGCCGAGTTTCCTTCAACGATGTACAATTCGCTGATAGCCGGGTCTTTAGATGAACAATCCGCCAATTTCCCCGGTAGATTGGATACTTCCAAAGCACTTTTCCTTCGTGTCAATTCACGGGCCTTCTTGGCTGCCATACGTGCTCTTGCTGCCATCAGCCCTTTATCTATAATTTTTCGGGCCACTGCAGGATTTTCGTATAAGAAGGAATCAAGCCTTTCCGAAAGAATGGAATCAGTAACCGTCCTTACTTCAGAATTTCCCAGTTTGGTTTTCGTCTGTCCTTCAAATTGAGGTTCAGGATGCTTAATCGAAATGATTGCCGTTAAACCTTCCCGGACATCTTCACCGGAGAAATTGGAATCAGCTTCTTTTAAAAGACCATTTTTCCGTGCATAATCATTGATGACCCGGGTTAAAGCAGTCTTGAATCCAGATTCATGTGTACCGCCTTCATAGGTATGGATATTATTGGCAAAGGAAAAGACATTACTGATGTAGCTGTCGTTATATTGCAATGCCAATTCAACAGAAATTCCATCTTTCTCGCCTTCCATGAAAATCGGTTCCTCATGCAATACCTCTTTAGAACGGTTCAAATGCTCAACATAAGATTTGATGCCGCCCTCATAGTGGAAATCCCTGATTTTCTCTTCTTCCCCACGTTTATCTTCAATGATCAGCTTCAAGCCTTTATTCAGGAATGCAAGCTCACGGATACGTGTGGCTAATGTATCGAAATCATATTCCAAGGTTTCCGTGAAGATTTCACCATCCGGAACGAAGTGTGTAGTCGTGCCGGTATGATCGGTTTCCCCGATAATTTTCAAATCTTCTTTAGGGATACCGCGGTTAAATTGCTGATAATGGATTTTACCTTCACGATGAACATAAACTTCCAATACCGTGGATAAGGCATTAACTACTGAAGCCCCCACACCATGCAAACCACCGGAGACTTTATAACCTCCGCCGCCAAATTTACCGCCCGCATGAAGGACCGTCATGATAACTTCTACAGCTGGCCGTCCCATTTTTTCTTGGATACCGACTGGAATCCCCCGTCCATTATCGACTACGGTTATGCTATTATCTTCTTCGATCGTCACTTTGATTTCCGTACAGAAACCAGCTAGTGCCTCATCAATACTATTATCGACAATTTCCCAAACAAGATGGTGAAGTCCTTTTGCAGAGGTAGTACCGATATACATCCCCGGACGTTTACGAACTGCTTCTAAGCCTTCTAAAACCTGTATCTGATTCTCATCGTATGCCTGAGCTTGTACTTCTTTTTGTTCCATTGTCATTCGTATCACCTACACTTTTCTTTTGGCATTTATCAAATTTTTCAGGAGTGATTATAACGTTTTAGCTACAATTCAAAGAATATCTATATCATCGATTAAGAGCGATGGCTGCAGTGAACGCTTTTTCAAAGTGGACGACGCAAGCGGTGAATAATAGACCTGTTTATCCGTCACCACAATCGACTTAACCGAGTTTTTTTCTAAATGGTAAGTTACATCAGACTTTTTCTCCAAAAATTCACTCATGATTGGAGAGGCCTGGAGCAGCTTCTTATCTAAAATGGCTATGACATCGTCCGTTTTCACAAGAATGTCTTCACCAATATGGAGATACATACATTCACCTCATCATTTAACCTTTTTTATACTTCCTTGACTAACATAAAAGGTGGACGCTTCTCTTAGGGTTTGATGATCGATTCCATCAACGGAGGGTGTCGTCACAAATGTTTGCACTTTCCCTTGTATCGTATTCAGTAAATGAGATTGACGGAAATCGTCAAGTTCCGATAACACATCATCCAATAATAAAATGGGATACTCGCCTATTTCTTCATGGATCAGCTCAATTTCGGCAAGTTTCAAGGACAGGGCAGTTGTACGTTGTTGTCCTTGTGAACCATAAGTCTGGACATCACGGTCATTCACAAAAAAAACCAGGTCGTCACGATGAGGACCTACCAGTGTTACACCACGTTCAATTTCCCTTGTTTTTATTTTATCAAATTTTTCTGTGTATACTTCTATCATTTTCGTCAAATCCATAGATTCTGATACATCAAGCGACGGTTTATATTGGATTTTCAATACTTCTAGATTTCTGGAGATCCCCGAGTGAATCGGCTCTGCCCATTGCTGGAGCTTTAAAAGAAACTCGTATCTTCTTTCGACAATTTTCGCTGCATACTGAATAAATTGATCAGTCAGCACGTCAAGCATCGTCGTATCCGTTTGTTTCCGGGTCTGCAGAAGCTTTAAGTAATGATTTCTTTGTTGAAGTATTTTATGATATTGGCTCATATCATGAAGGTATACGGGAGAAACCTGGCCAATTTCCATATCTATAAAACGGCGTCTGACTAGAGGACTTCCCTTCACAAGGTTAAGATCCTCAGGCGCAAACATGACCACATTCATATTTCCGACATATTGACTCAATTTTCTTTGTTCAATATGGTTGCACTTCGCCTTTTTCCCTTTTTTTGAAATGGTCAGCTCAAGTGGTATTGAGGTATTTCTCTTTCTAACTCTACCTTCTATTTTAGCATACTCTTCATCCCAGCGAATAAGTTCTTTATCATTTGAGGTCCGATGGGATTTTGCCATTGCTAAAACGAAAATAGATTCCATGACATTTGTTTTTCCTTGAGCATTTTCGCCGAGGATTACATTGACTTTATTTTCAAAAGTCAGATTCAGTTCGGTATAGTTGCGGTAATTTTTCAAACTTATATTTTCAATATACATATTCCGCTCTTCCCTTATGTTTTAGCTTGAAATTGTGTAGGCGCCAAATCCAGGAATCTCTATTTTATCACCTGATCTTAATTTCCTGCCTCTTCTCACGTCTAATTCGCCATTAATGTAAACCTCGTATTCACTTAAGAACCATTTCGACATTCCTCCGCTTTGGATCAAATCAGCCAATTTCAAGAATTGTCCAAGCGTAATATATTCTGTGCTTATTTTTATGGAGTCCATTATGCCTCACTCATTTCTAAGTAGTCTTTAATATTTCATTTTACTAAATAAATGCCATTAAGACAAAGTATAGCATTTTCAGCTCTTGTTTTTAGCGGTTTTGAGTTCCATACAGTATTAAAAAAATGTTAAAAAATCTTTTGGAACCTATGTTTAAATATAAAAAAATTAAAGACCTGCTTAACAAGCCTTTAATTATTTTGAAATATTATTTTAAATTAATAAGTCCTTACAGGAAGGATTAATTGCAGCATGGAATCATCATGTAGTGGACGAATGACAAACGGACGCATTGCACCGGTGAAATTAATTTTGATCTCGGAACCTTCCAATGCCTTTAAAGCATCCATAACAAATTTAGCACTGAATGAGATTTTCAGATCTTCACCTTCAATGGCTTCTGCCTGAACTTCCTCGATTACTTTACCAATTTCAGGTGTATTGGAAGAGACTTCGATTATCCGTCCTTCCAGTGTTGTCAATTTGACGACATTATTTCTTCCTTCCCTCGCCAATAAAGATGCCCTGTCAATAGCTTGGAGAAAATCCTTTGTATGAACAGTCACATCTGTTTTGCTATCCGATGGAATCAATCGTGATGTATCGGGATAGTTCCCTTCAAGTAATCTAGAGAAGAATAATAAATTTTCAGCTTTGAAAAGTACTTGGTTTTCGGTAATGACGATTTCAATGAGTTCGTTAGTATCATCAAGGATTTTACTCAACTCATTCAGGCTTTTACCTGGGATTACAACGCTATAGGTCCCTGTAATTTTATTTTCTATTTTGGCCGTTCTCATTGCCAGCCTATGACTGTCTGTTGCAATACAGGTCAATTCATCATCCTGAACCTTTAAGTTTACACCTGTTAAGATGGGGCGTGTTTCTGACGTGGACACTGCAAAACCCGTTTGGCGAATAAGGGTCTTTAAAAGGTCCGTCGGGAGTTTGAAAATATTTTCTTCTTCAATGATTGGAAGATGTGGATATTCCTCGGGATCCAGTCCATTTAAATTAAATTCGGCTTTACCTGAGCGGATAATCGTTTGAAAGTTGTTTTCCACTTCAATTTCTACAGTATCCATCGGCAGCTTTTTAACAATTTCACTGAAAAAACGGGCATTCAGGACAATACCGCCGCTACTTTTCACTTCAACAATCTCATCGCCGTCGACTTCAGCAGGAATGAATGATTGAATGGAGATATCTGAATCGCTTCCTGTTAAAGTGACACCCTCACTAGTAACGCTTATTTTTATCCCCGTTAGAATTGGAATCGTCGTTCTTGATGTGACTGCCTTCATTACTTCTTGGACACTATGAACTAATCGATCTCTTTGGATTATAAATCTCATGTTTCATCCTCCAATTTATTATTGCCAAATAGGCATATTTATTAATAATTTTTATTAAAAAAGATAGTAGTAATAGTAGTAGGGCCTGTTGATATGTGGATAAGTCCAATCAACCTAAGGAAAAACAGTCCATCCACTTGTGGACAGACTGTGTGTAAGTTGTCGTCAGTTATACACATTATCCAGAATTGATTATACCCTCAGCTGTTCCTGGATTTCCTTAACCTGACGTTGTAGCTGGGTGTCCGTTTGCATGAGCTTAGAAATTTTTTCATGCGCATGGATGACGGTCGTATGATCGCGACCTCCAAATTCATCTCCAATCTTAGGCAGGGATGAGTCCGTTAACTCCCTGGAAAGATACATGGCAATCTGTCTTGGAAAGGCTACGGATTTAGTCCGTTTTTTCGCCTTGAAATCCTCCAATTTCACACTATAATGCTCACCAACTGTTTTTTGGATTTCTAAGATGGTGATTATCTTAGGTTTGGAGCTTGGGATGATGTCTTTTAATGCTTCGGCTGCTAAATCGGCATTAATATCCTTATTAATTAATGAAGAATAAGCGACGACACGAATGAGTGCACCTTCAAGCTCACGAATATTGGAATCGATTTGGTTGGCAATATAGAGCATGACTTCATTCGGGATATCAAGACCCTCAGCTTTTGCCTTTTTACGCAATATAGCAATCCGCGTTTCTAGATCAGGAGGTGTGATATCCGTGATCAAACCCCACTCAAACCTGGAGCGGAGGCGATCCTCAAGTGTAGGGATCTCTTTTGGTGGACGGTCACTCGAGATGACGATCTGTTTGCTTTCTTCATGCAACGCATTGAATGTATGAAAAAACTCTTCTTGAGTTTGTTCTTTTCCCGCAAGAAATTGAATATCATCAATTAATAAAACATCTACGCTTCGGTATCTATCACGGAATTCCCCAGCTTTATTATCCCGGATTGAGTTGATGAATTCATTCGTGAATTTTTCAGATGATAAATAAACGACCTTAGCATTAGGATTATGCTCAAGAACATAATGTCCGATTGCATGCATTAAATGGGTTTTCCCTAGGCCTACGCCTCCGTATATAAATAAGGGATTATAGGCTTTGGCAGGAGCTTCTGCGACAGCGAGAGACGCGGCATGGGCAAAACGATTGCCGGAGCCGATGACAAATGTATCGAAAGTGTTTTTCGCATTCAGCATATGCTGTGGAAATGCAGCATGGTCTTTATCCTGTTTTTTTATCTTTTTAGGTTGAACAGGAACGGTAAAATCATCATCTTCTTGATTTGGGGGAATGATGAATTTTGCTTCCAATTCCTCACCGGTAAGTTCAAACAATACATCAGAAATAAGATGGGAATAGCGTTCTTCAAGCCAATCCCTGGCAAATTCATTGGGGGCGGTGACTGTTAATGTATCACCTTGCAGTAAATAAGCCTTGGTTGATTTAAGCCAAGTTTCAAAGCTTGGTTTACTGATTTTTTTTTCGATTTTTCCTAGCGCCTGGTTCCAGAGGCTATCGATGTTATCCAAACTTATCCCTCCTTTGCAAATTATTTTTATTAATAGAATCTTAAATGTATAGGCACAAATAAACTCATCGATTGCCGTCTTTATATAAATTTTGACAGCAAAGGTTCGGTGAGCTGTAGGGATTTGTGTGTTGTAATGTGAATTCCCTATAACTATATCTAGCGCTGTACAACCTTTGTACAGACTACATCTGGTAACCAGGTGTAGGTTTGGATTTTTATTCATCAACAGGTATGTTAAGAAATATATAATAAAGAAGGAAAAAGGGTTTTCGACAATATCCACCATCTGTGGACATATTAATATACACAGGTCGGATAAACTATCCACATGTTATACACAGTCTGTGGATAACCGATACCAGTTGATAAAGTTATTCAGAGTGAAAACACAAATATAATATCAGAAATTCAGGCGTCTTGCAATGGGTTAGAAAACTTTATCCACAACTTACCGAGCTTGTGGGAAAAACTTTTCCACAGGCTATTGTTATGTGCAAAAGTCTATGAAAAGGGTTGTGGATAGAAAAAAACATGTCGAATTTTATCCACAGACCATAATTATAGGCTCGGAATAATTTATTTTGGATGAATCAAGTTCCCCGGAAAACCGCGAAAAAACCGAATGGAACATTTTAAAGATGATTTAGATTAATTCTTATTATTTGTCGAATGCCATGTCGATCAGGAAGATACCTTGGGAATTTAATATATGTGTTCATGGAAAAATTGATGGAAATTCCCCTCTCCCCAAAAATTTCTATATCAGTTCGGAGCAAAATCATTTACAATAGGCTAGGTAGTAAAAAAAGGCCTACTGGACATTGAGCATTAAAAAGAAATATTTTTATGGATGAGGTTGACAAGTAGAAACCTCCATCTATATAATTGTAAAGACTGTCTTTAACTGTTATTCCTCAGGGAGGTGTCATATAATGAAAAGAACTTATCAACCGAATAACCGCAAACATAGTAAAGTTCACGGTTTCCGTGCACGTATGAGCACGAAAAACGGACGTAGAGTAATCGCTGCACGTCGCCGTAAGGGCAGAAAAGTATTATCTGCATAGACCACTGAAAAGTCTCAGTGGTCTTTTTTCGCAAAATAAGGGATTTACTGAGACTCAATTCATGTAATGAAGGTGTAAAAATGAAAAAAAAGTTAAGGATTAAGAAAGAGGACGAATTTCAGCTTGTGTTTAAAAAAGGTGAATCTTCTGCTAATCGGCAATTCGTTGTCTATGTCCTTGAAAAGCCAGGTCAGGATTATTTTCGGATCGGCCTTTCAGTCAGTAAAAAAATCGGCAACGCCGTTGTAAGGAACCAAATTAAAAGATACATACGGCAAGCGTTTTTGGAATTGAAAGAAGATATAGAAGAGGGTAAGGATTATATTGTGATTGCTCGAAAACCTGCGGCGGAGATGGACTTTTTCCAGGTGAAAAGCAGCTTGATCCATGTCCTGAAACGTTCTAAATCACTAAACTTTAAAATGAAAAAACAATAAAGTCCCCTTTATACCGAATATTAAGCACTCCTCGGATCATGTAGTAACTTGAAAAAGATGACATAGAAAATTCCTATTGGAACTGTGAAAATAGTGGGGATTTTTCCTTGAGATCCGCTAATGAGCAGTTCACAATTGTTTCAAAAAAAGATTGATTGAAGTTAGGAGGAAAATACGGTTGAAAAAACGAATATTACTCATTATTGGACTAGCCTCGATAATGATGCTGTTAGCTGGGTGTACGGAAATTAAAGAACCGATTACTGCGGATAGTGAAGGTTTCTGGAATTCATACATCGTCTATCCATTATCAGCCCTAATCATTTGGCTTTCTGAAACATTTGGCGAAAACTATGGTTTGGGTATCATCGGTGTCACATTAATTATTCGCTTAGCATTACTTCCACTTATGATCAAACAGGTGAAAAGCTCGAAAGCAATGCAGGCCATCCAGCCTGAGATGAAAGAACTTCAAGCAAAATACAGCTCAAAAGATGCTGCCACACAACAAAAACTACAGCAAGAAACGATGGCTTTATTTTCAAAATATAATGTGAATCCATTGGCGGGATGTTTGCCGATAGTGGTGCAAATGCCGATTTTGATCGGATTTTACCATGCCATCAGCCGTACGGAAGAAATTGCTTTACATAGTTTTCTTTGGTTTGATTTAGGTTCCCCGGATCCTTATTATATTTTACCGGTTGTTGCAGGTATTACGACTTTTATCCAGCAAAAGATGTCCATGGCTGGAATGAACTCCAATCCACAAATGGCGGCACAAATGACGATGATGCTTTACATCATGCCAATAATGATTGTTGTTTTTGCTATTAATTTCCCCGCTGCTCTTTCTCTTTACTGGGTAGTAGGTAACCTTTTTGGTATCGTTCAAACATATTTCATTAAAGGTCCAGATCTTAGAAAAGCAGCTGCGGAAAACGCGGGAGGGGCAAAGAAAAAGTGAAAAAAGTAACTGCTACAGGACAATCTGTCGAAGAAGCAGTAAATTTAGCTTTAGCTCAACTGAACAGCACTAAGGATCGCGTGGAGATTGAAATAGAAGATGAAGGCAAAAAAGGATTTTTTGGTTTATTTGGTGCAAGGAAGGCAATTGTCCATGTGACATTGCCTGCCGATCCCATTGAAGAGACACTTAAATTTTTGAAGAATGTCAGCGTGGAAATGGGAGTCAATGCAGAAATTGATGTCCAACGAAAAGGTAAGAACGTAACATTTCATTTATCAGGTGATAAAATTGCATTATTAATTGGAAAAAGGGGTCAAACACTAAACTCCCTTCAGTATTTAGCGCAGCTGGTTGCAAATCGATATTCGAAGCAGTTCTTGAATATTACTGTAGATGCAGAAGATTATCGAAATCGCCGCAATGAAACTTTAATCCAATTGGCTGGAAGAATGGCAAATAAAGCTCTGAAAACAGGTAAAGCTGTTTCACTGGAGCCAATGCCGTCCTATGAACGTAAAGTCATCCATAATGCTCTCCTGCATTATCCAAAAATAAAAACAACTTCAAGTGGGACGGAACCATATCGCCATTTAGTCATTACTCCGCTCAAATGAACCTTCTGCTTTTAAGCAGGGGTTCTTTTTTTTAGGACATGATATCGTTGTATGTCGAATATTTTTTTATAAAGGATTAATTCAACAATAACCGACATAATTCTTTTTATTATTCTCATGATCAGTAAACGGGCGATATTTGTTATTCACATGTGGATAAGTTAAAATGAGTGTTACAGAATATGGATTCATCGCGTGTGGATAACTCTTGAAAGGAAGGAGTATCTACTTTTTTTCATGAATATACTGTGGTATTGTAGTTATTTAGGGATTCGAGATTTTATTATCAGAAAAAAATAGAAACATCAATATATAAGAGGTGAAAGCATGGAATTCGATACAATCACCGCTATCTCTACTCCCTTAGGGGAAGGGGCAATCGCCATTGTTAGAATCAGCGGTGATGAGGCCATAGAAATAGCCGACAGGATCTTTAAAGGACCAGGTGGAAAAGGATTGCTTGAAGTGAAATCACATACGATTCATTATGGCCATCTTATCCAGCCTAAAACTGGTGAAATCATAGAGGAAGTCATGGTTTCGGTTATGAAAGGTCCAAAGACATTTACAAGAGAAGATGTTGTTGAAATAAATTGTCACGGTGGAATCGTTTCGGTCAATCGGGTATTACAGCTTATTCTCTCACAAGGTGCTCGTTTGGCAGAACCAGGTGAATTTACGAAACGGGCTTTTTTAAATGGAAGGATCGATCTTTCTCAAGCAGAGGCCGTTATGGATTTAATCCGGGCTAAAACGGATAAAGCCATGAATGTGGCATTAGGTCAAATGGAAGGCCGGCTTTCGAAATTAATCCAGAACCTACGTCAAGAAATATTACAGACCCTCGCTCAAGTCGAGGTAAACATAGATTATCCGGAATATGATGATGTCGAAGAAATGACACATCGTTTATTTTTGGAAAAAGGTAGTTATGTGAAGACTGAAATTGAGAAACTGCTTCACACGGCCCAACAAGGGAAAATCCTGCGAGATGGGCTTGCTACGGTTATCATAGGGCGCCCTAATGTCGGGAAATCTTCTTTGCTTAACAGTTTGGTTCATGAAAATAAAGCAATTGTCACTGATATTCCAGGTACAACACGTGACGTAATTGAAGAGTATGTCAATGTTCGCGGTGTACCGCTTAAACTTGTAGATACAGCAGGAATTCGCGAAACGGAAGATATCGTTGAACGAATTGGAGTTGAACGGTCCCGTGCAGTATTAAAAGAGGCAGATCTAATATTACTTGTATTGAACTATTCCGATGATTTTACAACTGAAGATGAGAAACTATTCCAGGCTGTTGAGGGAATGGATGTTATCGTTATCATCAATAAAACCGATCTTCCACAGAAAATCGATTCGGCAAAGGTTAAGGAAAAGGCGGCATCACATAAAGTCGTTTCCACTTCATTACTTGAGGATCAAGGGGTCGATGAATTGGAAGAAGCCATCGCTTCTTTATTTTTTGAGGGTTCTTTAGAAACGGGAGACCTGACCTATGTTTCGAATGCCAGGCATATAGCCTTGCTAGGACAGGCATTACAATCAATCGAAGACGCAATCGAAGCTATTGAAATGGGTACGCCAGTTGATTTGGTTCAAATTGACTTCACGAAAGCATGGGAGCTCCTTGGAGAAATCATTGGTGAAAGCGTTCAGGATAATTTGATCAACCAATTGTTCTCACAATTTTGTTTAGGAAAATAAGCGTAAAAGGAGGAAAAGGATATGCAATACGAAGCAGGTAGCTATGATGTCATTGTTATTGGTGCTGGTCATGCAGGTAGTGAAGCAGGCCTTGCAGCTGCTAGAGTCGGAGCTAAAACATTGATGATCACCATTAACTTGGATATGGTCGCCTTTATGCCATGCAATCCGTCCGTTGGTGGGCCGGCAAAAGGGATAGTTGTTAGGGAAATTGACGCTTTAGGCGGTGAAATGGGAAAAAATATCGACAAGACCCATATCCAAATGAGGATGCTGAATACGGCTAAAGGTCCTGCTGTTCGTGCTTTACGGGCACAGGCAGATAAATTTCTCTATCAGCAAGAAATGAAAAAGACGATAGAAGACCAAGAAAATTTGACATTGATTCAAGGAATGGTTGAGGAATTAATTGTTGAAAACGACGTTTGTACGGGTGTCATTACTAAAACAGGTGCGGTATATCGTGCGAAAACTGTCGTAATCACGACGGGAACATATTTACGCGGTGAAATCATTTTAGGGGAATTGAAGTATTCAAGCGGTCCTAATAATCAGCAGCCTTCCATCAGGCTTTCTGAACATCTAGAGCAGTTAGGATTCGATTTGGTCCGTTTTAAAACAGGAACACCACCGCGTGTCAATAGTTCTTCCATAGATTACAGCAAAACGGAAATTCAGCCTGGTGATGAAGTGCCACGTGCATTTTCTTATGAAACCACAAAGTTCATCACTGATCAATTGCCATGCTGGCTAACGTACACAAATGAGGGGACACATCAGCTTATTGATGAGAATCTACACCGTTCGCCAATGTATTCCGGAATGATAAAGGGAACGGGACCTCGTTATTGCCCATCGATAGAAGATAAGGTCGTTCGTTTCAATGATAAACCACGTCACCAAATCTTCCTTGAACCTGAAGGACGCAATACAAAGGAAGTGTATGTACAAGGGCTGTCCACTAGTCTGCCTGAAGATGTACAAGTGAAGATCCTTCAAACGATCCCAGGGCTCGAGAAGGCGGAAATGATGCGTGCGGGATACGCAATTGAATATGATGCGATCGTCCCTACTCAGCTATGGCCTACATTGGAAACGAAAAAGGTTAAAAACCTGTATACTGCTGGACAAATTAACGGTACGTCCGGTTATGAGGAAGCAGCTGGACAAGGGCTTATGGCCGGTATTAATGCCGGATTGAATGCAATAGGTAAGGAAGAACTGATTTTAAGCCGTTCGGATGCCTATATTGGTGTTCTCATTGATGACCTTGTAACGAAAGGCACGAATGAACCATACCGTTTGCTGACTTCACGTGCAGAATACCGTTTATTATTGCGTCATGATAATGCCGATTTACGCTTAACGGAAATTGGATTCAATATCGGAATGATCAAAGAAGAACGCTACAATCGTTTCCTTATGAAAAAAGAAGCGGTTGAAATGGAGAAGGAACGACTAAAATCAAACTTCATCAAACCGACCAAAGAGGTACAAGAAGTCATTACAGCAAGTGGCGGCAGTGAGCTGAAGGATGGAATCCGTGCCTCCGATTTATTGAAACGGCCTGAAATGGATTATTCCCATATTCAGAAGCTGGCTCCAAGTGATGTCGAACTAAGCGATGATGTGACGGAACAGGTCGAAATTCAGATCAAGTATGAAGGATATATCGAAAAATCCTTGCAGCAAGTCGATCGTCTGAAAAAAATGGAGAATAAAAAGATTCCAGAGAATATCGATTATGATGCAATTTCTGGTCTAGCAACGGAAGCACGCCAAAAATTAAAGCAGGTCCACCCGCTATCAGTAGCCCAGGCTTCAAGAATTTCCGGTGTGAATCCCGCTGATGTTTCCATTTTGCTTGTTTATTTGGAACAAGGTAAGATTGCCAGAGTATCTCAGTAATGGAAATACCCGAAAAGGATTGAAGAAAACATGAATATTGAACAGTTCCAACAAGCACTGCAGGAGAAAGGGATCGAGCTTTCTCCTCGCCAGCTTGATCAGTTTGACACTTATTATCGATTATTGGTTGAATGGAACGAAAAAATGAACTTAACAGCCATCACTAATAAAGAAGAAGTTTATCTAAAGCATTTTTATGATTCAATCAGTGCAGCCTTCTATTTCGACTTTAACAAATCTTATCGAATTTGCGATGTCGGGGCTGGAGCTGGATTTCCGAGTATTCCATTGAAGATTTGTTTCCCTGATATCCACGTATCGATTGTAGATTCTTTGAATAAGCGAATCTCTTTTTTGAATCACCTTGCTGAGTCTTTGCAATTAAAGGGAGTTTCCTTCTATCATGACCGGGCGGAAACCTTCGCTCAAAAACCGGAGCATCGCGAATCCTATAATATTGTAATGGCAAGAGCGGTAGCCAGGATGTCCGTTTTAAGTGAACTATGTTTGCCGCTTGTTAAACCAGATGGGACGTTCATTGCCATGAAAGCTGCTAGTGCACAAGATGAAATGGACACTGGGAAGAAGGCCATTTTTACATTAGGCGGAGAAATTGAAGAAATTCATCCTTTCACATTGCCAGAGGAAAATAGTGAAAGAAACATCATTACTGTAAAAAAAGTGAAGAAGACTCCTAAAAAATATCCAAGAAAACCAGGGACACCGAATAAGCAGCCTATCGAATGACCTTTATACCGATGAGGTAGGTTTCATATTTACTATAAACGATGATCTTGTTAGTTTCATTCAATACTGTATAAGCAACATGATTTTTTCGGTACAATTTCAAACGTGTGCCTTCTTTTCCAGCAGGGCTATAAGTCGGCGATTTTTCTTTTTGAATTCAGGGAAATAATCTTGGGCAAGCCGGCCGATATGTATAAAAACTGGCCGTTCATTCTTCTTTTTTGCCTAGATGACGCCAGTCGACATGTTTTTTACAGTGAAGACCATATGTATAACCATGTCGGGAAATGTATGCAGGACTTGTCCTATAAATAGAGAATATGTTATTTGGGAGTTTTAAAAGGTGGTGTAGGAAGATGAAGCATCCTTTTTCGCGGTTCTTTGGGTTTGGCGAAAAAGAAGAACAGCAACTTGAGATGGAGACACCTAGCAATAATAATGAAGAGATAAGAAAAATTTCCATTTCTGATATTGTGCCTAATCGATTTCAACCAAGGACCGTTTTTAATGACGATAAAATTGCTGAATTGGCTCAAACGATTCATACACATGGGATCATTCAGCCAATTGTAGTAAGGGCATATGGACAGGGAAAATATGAAATCATTGCAGGTGAACGTCGTTTTCGAGCCATGCAAAAGCTTGGCTGGGAATTGGCACCTGCAATAATCAAAGATTTCACCGATACAGAAACAGCTTCCGTTGCGCTGATAGAAAACCTTCAGCGAGAGGAACTTACACCGATTGAAGAAGCTTTGGCCTACGGCAAACTATTGGAGCTGCATAGTCTAACCCAAGAAGCTCTGGCACAAAGACTGGGAATAGGACAATCTACCGTGGCAAATAAGCTTCGGTTGCTTAAGCTGCCCCAGGAAGTTCAAGATGCTCTTCTTCAAAAGAAAATTACGGAACGCCATGCACGCTCGTTGATACCGTTAAAGAGTCCTGAAAAGCAGCTTAAACTGCTTTTGGAAATCATCGAAAAAGGGTTAAACGTCAAGCAGACCGAAGAGATGGTCGTCAAGCTCTTGACGGGTACTGTGCAGAAGCCGAAACCTAAACGAAAAGCGTTTAGTAAAGACATGAGGATTGCCGTGAATACTATACGCCAATCACTCAGTATGGTAACAGACAATGGAATAAATTTGGATGCAGAGGAAGAAGAATTCGAGGAGTATTATCAGTTTACGATTAAAATACCTAAGAAAAAAACTTGATTCCCTATCCTTAACCCTGCTTGGTAGTCTCCGATTACCAAGCTTTTTTTATTTTGTTGCCAAGAACTCGCATTTTACACCCTAAAAATGATTCAATTTTTCCCGGTTTTTTAATGCTGTTTAGATAAATTTCAAATTTTAAGAGAATTTCAGAAAACGATTTCTTCCAGTAACATTCATGATAAAATAGAAAGAAATAAATGGATTTACGGTAAAAGTTAATAGATATAGCGTGATGAAGATAGTTGAAAGCAGGTGAATTCGTGGGTAAGATTCTCGCCATTGCCAATCAAAAAGGCGGTGTTGGAAAAACGACAACTTCTGTCAGTCTAAGTGCCTGTCTTGCATACATAGGACAGAAAGTCTTAATGGTCGATATCGATCCGCAGGGAAATGCGACAAGCGGTGCAGGTATTGATAAAGCGGATGTGGAACAATGTATTTATGATGTATTGGTTGATGATGTCGAAGCCAGTACCGTCATCATGGAAACAAAGGTAGAAAACTTATATGCTATACCTGCGACAATTCAACTTGCAGGTGCTGAAATTGAACTTGTTCCAACCATCTCAAGGGAAGTCCGATTAAAAAGGGCATTAGAAGAGGTGCAAAGTCAATATGATTACATCGTGATTGACTGTCCTCCATCATTGGGCTTGCTTACGCTTAATGCATTAACGGCAGCAGATGCGGTTTTGATTCCTGTACAATGTGAATATTATGCATTGGAGGGCCTGAGTCAACTCTTGAATACGGTTCGTCTCGTCCAAAAGCATTTGAACCATGATTTGAAAATCGAGGGTGTTCTATTGACGATGTTGGATGCCAGGACAAATTTAGGTCTCCAGGTTATAGAAGAAGTCAAAAAATACTTTCAGGATAAAGTCTATCAAACCATCATCCCCCGCAATGTCCGTTTGAGTGAAGCACCGAGCCATGGAGAACCAATAATTATATATGATCCAAAGTCACGAGGAGCGGAGGTCTATCTAGAACTGGCAAAGGAAGTGGTATCAAATGGCTAAAGGACTTGGCAAAGGACTTAACGCACTTTTCACCAATGGGGATATCAGTAAAGATGAAATCGTGCGCGAAATCAAATTAAGGGAATTAAGGCCAAATCCTTATCAGCCCCGAAAGAGCTTCCGACTTGAAGCTATAGAAGAATTAAAGCAATCTATCATGGAACATGGGATATTACAGCCGATTATTGCCCGGAAAAGTATTAAGGGCTATGAAATCGTTGCTGGGGAGAGGCGTTATCGTGCTGCCAAGGAAGCCGGTTTAAAGACAGTTCCGGTTGTTGTGAGGGAATTGAATGAACAGCAGATGATGGAACTGGCGATTTTGGAAAACCTGCAACGGGAAGATTTAAATCCAATTGAGGAAGCTGCTGCTTATCAGACACTCCTTGAAAAATTGGATTTTACCCAGGAACAGCTTGCCAATAGATTGGGTAAAAGCCGACCCCATATCGCGAACTATGTAAGATTGCTATCTTTGCCTGAAGGGATTAGAAGTTATATCTCCGAAGGGGAAATTTCCATGGGGCATGGCCGAGCATTACTGGGTTTAAAGAAAAAGGAGATGCTTAAGCCAGTAGTGGATAAAATCCTCAAAGAAGGAATGAATGTCAGACAGCTAGAGCAATATATACATCAATTGAATAATACCGTTTCACGTGAAACCAAACCTAAGAAACAGGATAAAAAAGATATATTCATAAAGCAACGCGAGTCAAGTCTGCGTGAAAGACTGGGAACGAGCGTAACGATAAAACAAAGCAAGAAAAAAGGGAAAATAGAAATCGAATTCTTTTCAAAAGAAGATTTAGAGAGAATTTTGGACTTGATCGATCAAGAGAACCTTTCCTCTTAGATCGCCTTTATGAAAAAAAGTGGCAACAGAGGTTTAATCTATTTTTTACTGTAGAAAATTAGGTGAATAAGATGGTATTATTTGGGGCTTTGGTGAATGGCGCCTGCATTTTAATCGGTTCGATTTTAGGAAGGTTTTTGCAAAATATACCTGAAAAGATAAAAGAAACGGTCATGAGTGGAATTGGTTTAGCCGTCATGGTCTTAGGCGTGCAGATGGGGCTTAAAAGTGATAAATTCCTTATTGTCATTTTAAGTATTGTTGGAGGGGCTGTCCTTGGGGAATGGATGAATCTTGAGGCTAGGCTAAATTCCTTAGGCAATTGGATTGAACGCAGGATGAAGGCGAAAGAAGGAACTTCGATATCTCAGGGGTTTGTAACGGCTACGCTCATATTTGGCATTGGGGCGATGGCCATTATCGGTGCATTGGATAGCGGTATCCGGAATGATCATGACGTTTTGATAACAAAAGCGATCATCGATGGATTTACAGCACTGGTCCTCGCCAGTACGCTTGGCATAGGAGTACTTTTTTCGGCATTTCCGGTCATTCTTTATGAGGGCTTCATAGCGATTTTTTCAAGACAGATAAATACGCTGATCCCAACTGCTTTAATGGATTCCTTCATACTGGAAATGACGGCAACTGGGGGAGTCATGATTTTAGCAATTGGTTTGAATATTATCGGTGTCACCAAAATAAGGGTGGCTAATATGCTTCCTGGCATAATGATCACCGCCATTTTAGTTACAATCATGTATTATTTTTAAATAAAAGAAGGAAGGGGATAATCCCTTCCTTCTTTTTTTGATCAGCAAAACTGATCAAAGGGTTTTCTCTTGCTTGAATGACCATTTGAAAGGAGTGATGGAAGGTTTTACTGGATAATGATTTTGTGCTTCATAAATTCCCTCGGCGATGGTTTTGGCCATTTTTAGCACAAGATTAAGACGAGTGTTTTGCAAGACCATAAACTCCATGAAGCCACTTACATTCACGATTCCTGTTATATGGGCATTTCCAACGGAAGGAAGATCTTTATTGACCCCAGCACCTGGTTTCACTGGTCCTTCACCGATTTGAACAATACCGACGCTTTTCATCTTCCCTAAGCAAGCATCGATTCCGACTATAAATGGATTGGTATGAATCTTTTTTATTTCATTTAATTTTTCCTGCAAATTCATCGCATGTATAGGATCATCTAGAGTACCATAAACATGGAACGAAGAAGAACTGTTTTCAGCTTTTTCATTTAGCAGAGTGCCGACAAGTGGCCCGAGGGAATCGCCTGTAGAACGGTCTGTACCTATACAGACGATGACGATTGTTTGAGGCTTTCCAGTTGGTAGAAGGTTGATTAATTCTTGGGAAATTTGTTTGGATGCATCCGTATCTTCATGCAGGATGCGGCTCAATCTATTTTTATTATTATTAAATAGACTAGAATTCAGATTCATCGGCTCAACTCCTTCACTTTATTTGGTATTACAGTATACGGATAAAAAGGGAAAAATATACGGTATTTAACGTAATGGATGAGGGAAATTTTTGTAGAACTTGCAAACAGGTGCAGGGGAAATGGATGGACTTTTCTTCCTCTACCAATTGCTTTCATTTATACACTCTAGTAAAAAATCACTTGATTAACTGGAAAAAATCTTCTATTTCTTTTACCTATATACCCATATTTTTTTTGTACAGAAACCCTTATTTATTGATAAAATAGAGAAAACTTCTCCTATTCGGGTTATCTCACAGCATGAGGGGTAGAGGAATAAGCCGTTATGGGAAAGACATAGAGAAAATATAAAAGTTTTGCAGAATTTTAGATTAGCCAGGAGGAAAAGATGAATCGCATTTATGAAAACGTTACAAAAGAGGTAATGGATGAAAAATTATGGTTACTATTAGGAGAAGGAATCATTAAAATCTTCCTTGTTCTCCTGTTATCACGTATTATTATTAGAATAGGAAAGACGGTTATAAATAAATTTTTCGCGGTTCGCTTAAGAAGTCCTATTCGCGTTTCAGAGCGCAGAGAAACGACACTCATTAAGTTACTGGAAAATATTATTACTTATGTTATCAATTTCATTGCCTTGATAATGATTCTTGAAATTTTCTCATTTGATGTAAAGGCTTTGCTGGCTGGAGCTGGGATTCTTGGTTTGGCAGTTGGGTTTGGTGCCCAAAGTTTGGTCAAAGATATTATCACAGGATTCTTTGTGATTTTTGAAGATCACTTCTCGGTTGGGGACTATATTAAAATTAATACATTTGAGGGTGAAGTTCTCGAAATCGGGCTTCGTACAACAAAGATTAAAAGTAGCGCAGGAGAATTGCACCTCATACCTAATGGTAGTATTGTTCAAGTTACAAATTATTCTATATTAAATAGTAAGGCTGTTGTGGATGTATCTATACCTAATGATGGATCAGTAGAACTTGCTGAGAGGGTACTCATTCAAACTTTGAATAATATGGAAGGTAAATATGACTTCTTAGTCAAAGTACCTGAGTTTTTAGGAATTGAAGCGATAAGTCCTGATGAAGTTGTCTTACGGGTTACTGCTGAAACAAAACCGATGCATCATGTCGAAATGAGTAGAATACTAAGAAAAGAAATAAGTGCTGCGCTTGATTTAAGTGGGATTAAATCTACGTACAATGGCAGCGAGTCATAGGAATTAGGGGGCTCATGGTTATGGAAGAAAAAGAGTTTGCGCTTAAGGATATTGTAGAAATGAAAAAACCACATCCCTGTGGAATAAATAAGTGGAAAATCATTCGGATTGGTATGGATATCCGGATAAAATGTGAAGGCTGCGGTCATAGCGTAATGCTGCCTCGACGTGAATTCGCGAAGAAAATGAAAAAAGTTCTACAAAAGCATGAGGAGTGATCATGCTTTTTTTTTGAGTGAAGGCAGTCCTGCGTTTCTCATGATTTACTTGTCTTTTTAGGAAGCCAAATCTATAATTGGGAAAGGTTTAGGTAATTGGATGGTCTTTATAGAAGATCAGACTTTTTTCCATATGTACGAATTATCTTGAAGGAGTGAAATATAAATGGCTTTAACAGCTGGTATAGTAGGTTTGCCTAACGTAGGTAAATCCACTTTATTTAATGCAATTACTCAGGCAGGTGCGGAATCTGCCAACTATCCTTTCTGTACGATTGACCCAAACGTCGGGATTGTGGAAGTGCCAGATCACCGTCTGCAAAAATTGACAGAATTGGTTAAACCGAAAAAAACGGTTCCGACAGCATTTGAATTCACTGATATCGCCGGGATTGTAAAAGGAGCCAGTAAAGGAGAAGGTCTTGGAAATAAATTCCTTTCCCATATTCGTCAAGTGGATGCAATTTGTCAGGTTGTCCGTTGTTTCGCAGACGATAACATTACTCATGTTTCTGGAAAAGTAAATCCAATCGATGATATCGAAGTCATCAATCTTGAATTGATCCTGGCAGATTTGGAATCCGTTGACAAACGCATCGACCGTGTTGGAAAAATGGCCAAGCAAAAAGATAAAGGCGCAGTGGCTGAGCATGAAATTCTTGTGGCTTTAAAAGAAGCATTGGAAGATGAAAGGCCCGCCCGTTCAGTTGAATTTACCGAAGAACAGCAAAAAATGGTGAAGGGCATGCACTTGCTTACGGCGAAGCCGACTCTTTATGTGGCGAATGTAAGCGAAGATGAAGTGGCTAATGCTGACGATAATGAATATGTTCAGCAAGTTCGTGAATATGCTGCGAAGGAAAATGCAGAAGTAATCGTAATTTGTGCCAAAATCGAAGAAGAAATTGCAGAGCTTGAAGGTGAAGAAAAGGAAATGTTCCTATCTGAACTTGGCATCGAAGAGTCTGGTCTTGACCAGTTGATCCGTGCTTCATATAATCTGCTCGGATTGGCAACATACTTTACAGCTGGTGTACAGGAAGTGCGTGCATGGACATTCCGAAAAGGGATGAAAGCCCCTCAATGTGCAGGTGTCATTCATACGGACTTCGAACGTGGTTTCATCCGTGCCGAAATCGTTTCTTATACCGATTTGCTTGAAGCGGGTAGTCATAGTGCTGCAAAAGAAGCAGGAAAAGTTCGACTAGAAGGAAAAGAATACATCGTTAACGATGGCGATGTAATTCATTTCCGTTTCAACGTTTAAGTGTTAAAAAGGACCCTACATTTCCCATATGTAGGGTCCTTTTTGGGCCTTTAATCATTAGATTTCAATTAATTGTAATAAGTCGAGCCGTTCGTTGCAAAGCCTCTTTAACTATGCTATAATTTTATCTTGTGAGTAATTATAAATAATTGCTCCTTGCCCAATTGGGCCGCTTAGACCAAAAGGAGGTGACAGTGATGAGAAAATACGAAATTATGTATATCATCCGTCCAAACATTGAGGAAGAAGCTAAAAAAGCTTTAGTTGAACGTTTCAACACAATCCTTTCTGATAATGGTGCGGAAGTAGAAGCAAAAGAATGGGGTAAACGCCGTCTTGCATACGAAATCAATGATTTCCGTGATGGTTACTACATGCTTCTTAAAGTTAACGCTGAAAGTGCTGCGATTCAAGAATTCGATCGTCTTGCTAAAATCAGTGAAGACATTATTCGCCACATGGCTACTAGAGAAGAAGTCTAATCCAATATTTAATATAAATTCTAAACTTGTTTCACGTGAAACAAGTTTGAAACCTAGGGGTTGATTCTGATGATGAATCGCGTAGTTTTGGTAGGACGCTTAACTAAAGATCCTGAATTACGATATACACCTAATGGAGTTCCTGTAGCTACCTTTACTTTAGCTGTGAACCGTAGTTTTACGAATCAGCAGGGTGAACGTGAAGCGGATTTCATTAACTGTGTAGTTTGGCGTAAACCGGCAGAAAATGTAGCTAACTTCTTGAAAAAGGGCAGTTTAGCTGGCGTGGATGGACGTGTCCAAACACGTAATTATGAAGGACAAGACGGCAAACGCGTATATGTGACGGAGATTCTGGCTGAGAGCGTTCAATTCCTTGAACCACGAAGCAGTTCAGCGGGTGAAAGAAATGAAGGCGGTTCTTACGGTGGAGGTCAAAAAAGTTATGGTAACAATAATAACGGAAATGACAACAATTCGTATGGACAAAATCCTAATCAGAATCAACGGAGCAATAACAACTACACTCGTGTAGATGATGATCCATTTGCAAATGACGGTAAAACAATCGACATTTCAGATGACGATCTTCCATTTTAAACAGCCGTTTAAAATGAAAATTTAAAAAGCAGGGAGGGAAATTTATTATGGCAATGGGTGGACGTAAAGGACGCGGTAAGCGTAAAAAGGTTTGTTATTTCACATCTAACGGAATCACTAAAATTGATTACAAAGATACAGATCTTCTTAAAAAATTCGTCTCAGAACGCGGTAAAATTTTACCACGTCGTGTAACTGGCACAAGCGCTAAATATCAACGTAAATTAACGATTGCTATTAAACGCTCACGTACTATGGCATTACTTCCATATGTATCTGGTGAATAATAATGAATTGGCACATTGAGGAGTTATCCTTAATGTGCCTTTTTTATAAGTTAATTTCTTATGCCTGAAAACCGCTGAATTGCGGTTTTTTTATTTATAAAAGGAATTTAAATGGGTGTTTTCCTTACAAAAAATAATCATATCCTAAAAAAGAATGTGATGTTTGAAATATCCTAGCCGTAACGGATACAATATAAAGATGAAGATAAGACATTAATTTTAAATAATAACGGGGGGTGAAAAATATGAATAACGGGAGACGAGTTGCGGAGGGCGGAGCCCTTTTAGCACTATATAGCATTTTACTGTTCATTACCATCTATGTCCCACTATTGAGTATAGTCACATTTTTCTTTTTGCCCGTCCCCTTCATTCTGTTCGCAATCAAGCAAAAGCTTTCATGGAGCATGGGTTACCTTTTCATCGCTTCGCTATTGTCGATCCTCATCGGGACGATATTGTCTGTTCCGCTTACCTTACTTATGGGAGCAACGGGAATTGCGATCGGCTATTGCTTGAAGAAGGATAAACCGATGGCAACTGCGTTCATAAGTGCAGTCCTTGTGTTCTTGGGAGGCGCCATCATAATATATGCAGCCTCCGTGTTGATAACGAATGTGAATTACATAGAAATGGCGTTGAACATGCTTAAGCAATCCGTTGAGAATCCGGTTAATATCATGGGTTCTCTTGAGCAGGCACAGACGGAAAAAATCAAAACGCGGATGAATGATTTCATCGATATGTTTTACACATTGCTGCCAAGTCTGTTCGTCTTGATGTCCGTCATGATGGTATTAGTGATTTTCCTGGCTGCACATCCCATTGTGAAGAGGTTCAGCCACAAGACGTTAAAATGGCCTCATTTTCGAGATCTTCGACTTCCGAAAAGCCTTTTATGGTATTATTTAATTACGATGCTTCTTGCTCTTTTTGTGAATACGGACAAGAACAGTTTTGTATATATGGCCATAACGAACCTATTTTTCATCTTGCAGTTCTTCATTTTATTACAAGGGTATTCTCTGATATTTTATATCGCTCATGTGAAGTCATGGGCTAAAGCCATACCTGTTTTAATCGTGGTGTTTTCTTTACTGTTGCCGATTCCGATTATTATAACGGCCGTACGATTTTTAGGTATAATAGATTTAGGATTTCCTTTTAGGGAGACAATCAAGAAAAAGGAATAGACTTTTTGTAAAACAGATGCTTTTAGGAGCTGAAACTATGCCATCTTATTTGAAAGAATACTCGATTAAGTCCCCAGTGTATGGGATGCTGGCCGCGGGCGTGTTACTTTTGGGCGTACTGGCTTATTATAATTGGGTTATTGCACTTGTTGGATTATTGCTTCTTGCTGGTTTATTTTATTTAACATTAAGAATGGTAGAAAAAAGGCAACGTAAGACAGAAGAGTATATAACGACTTTATCTTACCGTTTAAAAAAGGTCGGTGAGGAAGCGTTATTGGAAATGCCAATTGGGATCATGCTCTTTAATGAGGATTATTACATTGAATGGACCAATCCATTCCTGGCTTCTTGTTTTAGTGAAGACTCCTTGGCAGGAAGATCGCTCTACGATGTTGCGGACTCGATCGTTCCGTTAATCAAGCAAGAGATCGAGACAGAGACACTTACGCTCCACGATCGGAAATTCAAAGTGGTCCATAAGCGAGATGAAAAGCTTCTTTACTTTTTTGATGTGACGGAGCAAGTGGAAATCGAGAAACTATATGAAGATGAGCGAACGGCAATTGCGATCATTCTCCTTGATAACTATGATGATTTGACACAGGGGATGGATGATCAGCGTAAAAGCAGCATTAATAGCTTGGTTACCTCACTTCTTGATAAATGGGCAAGGGATAATGGCGTTTTCTTTAAACGGGTTTCCTCGGAGCGATTCATCGCTGTCTTTAATGAGCATATCCTTCAGCAACTTGAGAAGGGGAAATTCTCGATTTTGGATGAAATCAGGGAAACGACGGCCAAGCAAAATGTACCATTGACCTTGAGCATCGGGGTCGGCTCGGCAGTGTCATCCTTACCGGAACTAGGTACGCTCGCACAGTCCAGCTTGGATCTCGCTTTAGGACGTGGCGGTGACCAGGTAGCCATAAAGCAAGCGAATGGAAAAGTGAAATTCTATGGCGGTAAAACCAATCCGATGGAAAAACGCACGAGGGTCCGTGCACGCGTGATTTCCCATGCATTGAAGGATATAGTCCTTGATAGTGATAAAGTCATTGTCATGGGCCATAAAAACCCGGATATGGACGCAATCGGTTCAGCCATCGGCATTTTGAAAGTTGCCCAAATGAATGAACGTGAGGGCTATATTGTTATTAACACCCAGCAGCTTGATAGCAGTGTACTTCGTTTAATGGAGGAAATCAAAAATAAAGAAGAGCTGTATGCCCGGTTTATAACTCCTGATGATGCATTTGAAATGGTTACGGATGAGACATTGCTGGTTGTGGTCGATACACATAAACCTTCTATGGTAATTGAAGAGCGGTTATTGAATAGGATCGATAAGGTTGTAGTCATCGATCATCATCGCCGGGGTGAGGAGTTCATCAAAAACTCATTGCTTGTCTATATGGAGCCATATGCGTCTTCAACAGCAGAACTTGTGACCGAACTGCTTGAATATCAGCCGAAACGCAGTAAGATTGATATGCTGGAATCAACGGCGCTACTTGCAGGTATCATTGTCGATACGAAAAGCTTCACTTTAAGAACAGGTTCACGTACTTTCGATGCAGCCTCTTATCTTAGGGCACATGGAGCTGATACGGTACTTGTCCAGAAGTTCTTAAAAGAAGACGTTGACACCTATATTAAACGGTCGAAGCTCATTGAAGAAGTTATCTTTTATAAAAAGGGAATTGCCATTGCCTCGGCAAAAACCGATCAGGTCCACAATCAGGTGCTCATTGCCCAGGCTGCGGACACCCTATTGACCATGGATGGCGTTGTTGCTTCCTTTGTAATGGCTAAGCGATCTGATGATACAGTAGGCATAAGTGCGCGTTCTCTTGGTGATATCAATGTACAGGTGATCATGGAAATGTTGAATGGAGGCGGACATTTAACAAATGCCGCTACTCAACAGGCATGCTCCATTGATGAAGCAGAAAGTCGATTAAAAACAGCTATAGATGAATATTTAGAAGGGGGACAAAAAGAATGAAAGTAATATTTCTAAAAGACGTTAAAGGTAAAGGGAAAAAAGGGGAAGTTAAAAATGTTGCAGATGGATATGCACATAATTTCCTGATTAAACAAGGATTGGCCGTTGAAGCAAATAATACAAATGTAAAAACTTTGGAAGCACAAAAGAACAAAGAAGAATCACTTGCTGCGGAAGAGCTGCAGCATGCTGAAGAATTGAAAGTGCAATTGGAGAAATTAACGGTTGAACTATCTGCCAAAGCCGGTGAGGGCGGGCGTTTATTCGGTTCCATCACGACTAAACAAATTGCATCAGAGCTTCAGAAAAAACATGGTATCAAGATCGATAAACGCAAAATGGAACTTGCTGACGGTATCCGTTCTTTAGGGCATACCAAGCTCCCAGTCAAGCTTCACCCTGAAGTAACTGCGACACTGACTGTGCATGTTAAAGAAATTAACTAATTTTAGTTGTTTCATATCTGTGAAAAATTGATAAAATAGAGATAGACGAAAAAATGTGATTGGGCATGTTGTCCTTTCACTTTTTTCTTTTTAACTAGAAACGTATAAAAAAGCAAAAGGTATCCTCTTAGAATGGGAGGTTTTAAGATATGATAGAACAATTTCAGGATAGGGTTCCCCCTCAAAATATAGAAGCTGAACAAGCTGTACTAGGTGCCATTTTTCTTGAGCCCTCTTCACTGACCGTTACATCGGAAGTTTTGATTCCGGAGGATTTTTACAGAAGCTCTCATCAAAAAATCTTTAATGTGATGATTAAATTGAACGACGAAGGTAAAGCTGTCGATTTGATTACGGTGACAGAGGAACTGGCTGCGGCAAAAAACCTTGAAGAGGTTGGCGGAGTTTCTTATTTGAGTGAATTGGCCGGATCGGTCCCTACCGCGGCCAATATTGAATATTATGCCCGCATCGTCGAGGAGAAGTCATTGCTTCGTCGTTTGATCAGGACAGCGACTAATATCGCTCAGGAAGGCTACAGTCGCGAGGACGAGGTCGAGGAGCTGCTCGGGGAAGCAGAAAAAACGATCATGGAAGTGGCCCAGCGTAAGAATTCCGGGGCATTCCAAAATATTAAGGATGTATTGGTCCGGACTTACGATAACATAGAAGTATTGACAACCCGTAAAGGGGATGTCACGGGAATACCGACCGGATTTGCTGAACTGGATCGAATGACAGCGGGTTTCCAACGTAATGATCTCATCATAGTCGGGGCCCGTCCTTCAGTGGGTAAGACCGCATTTGCATTGAATATCGCTCAAAATGTTGCGACCAAAACGGAAGAGAATGTAGCGATTTTCAGTCTTGAGATGGGTGCAGAGCAGCTCGTTATGCGTATGCTCTGTGCTGAAGGAAATATCAACGCCCAGAATTTACGGACAGGTTCCTTAACGGATGAGGATTGGCGCAAACTGACGATGGCGATGGGAAGCTTGTCCAATGCCGGCATTTATATCGATGATACACCAGGTGTGCGGATTGGTGAAATCCGTTCAAAATGCCGTCGTTTGAAGCAGGAACATGGCCTTGGAATGATACTGATCGATTACCTGCAGTTGATTCAAGGCGATGGTCGTTCCGGCGATAATCGTCAGCAAGAGGTATCTGAGATTTCTCGTTCACTTAAAGCGCTAGCCCGTGAACTTGAAGTGCCGGTCATCGCCCTTTCCCAGCTATCGCGGGGAGTGGAGCAGCGCCAGGATAAGCGCCCGATGATGTCTGATATCCGGGAATCAGGAAGTATTGAGCAAGATGCTGATATCGTGGCATTCTTATATCGTGATGATTATTATGATAAAGAATCCGAGAATAAAAATATCATTGAAATCATTATTGCGAAACAGCGTAATGGCCCAGTTGGAACGGTTTCGCTTGCATTCGTAAAAGAATACAATAAATTCGTTAACCTCGAACGTCGATTCGATGATGATTCGATGTCTCCCGGGGCATAAAGAACAGCCTGCCATTCATGTAATGGCGGGTTGTTTTTATTTTGGAAGAAGAAAGGGACGGGTGATAATAATAAAAGAAATCAAAGGGCAGAATAAGGATTGACAATCCAAAACTAATTTTAAAACGGTTTCATATTTACGAACGAAGTATTTTTTGAAATGTATAACGTTCGGATTTTGTATTGACTTCCACTTTGGATTATTGATAAAATAGGTTTGTTTGATAAGAACCGGTAAAAAACCGGTATTACGTGAACCTTTGGAGGTGCTTTATTCAGATGTCATCAGTTGTAGTAGTCGGTACACAATGGGGAGACGAAGGTAAAGGTAAAATAACAGATTTTCTATCCCAGAATGCGGAAGCCATCGCTCGTTATCAAGGTGGGAATAATGCAGGGCATACAATAAAATTTAATGGCGTTACCTATAAACTGCATTTAATTCCATCAGGGATTTTTTATAGTGATAAAATTTGTGTCATTGGAAATGGTATGGTGGTTGATCCAAAAGCTCTTGTAGAGGAGCTTGCTTATTTACATAGTCATGGAGTGAGTACGGATAATCTTCGTATCTCTAACCGTGCACATGTCATTCTTCCTTACCATATCAAATTGGATGAAGTCGAAGAAGATCGTAAAGGCGCTAATAAAATTGGAACGACAAAAAAAGGAATCGGCCCTGCTTATATGGACAAAGCTGCTCGTAACGGAATCCGTATGGCAGATCTTTTGGACCGTGAAATTTTTGAAGAAAAATTGTCTCAAAATCTTGTCGAAAAAAACCGTATGTTTGAACGCTTCTATGAAACGGAAGGTTTCAAAATCGAAGATATCATGGACGAATACTATGAGTACGGACAACAAGTGCAGAAATATGTTTGTGATACATCCGTTGTATTGAATGACGCACTTGATGAAGGAAAACGGGTATTATTCGAAGGGGCACAAGGTGTTATGCTTGATATCGATCAAGGAACATACCCATTCGTCACTTCATCTAACCCTGTTGCCGGTGGAGTTACAATCGGTTCTGGTGTAGGTCCTACGAAAATCAACCACGTGGTTGGAGTATGTAAAGCATATACAAGCCGTGTGGGCGATGGTCCTTTCCCTACAGAATTGCATGATGAAGTCGGTAACCAAATCCGTGAAGTTGGCCGTGAATATGGTACAACTACAGGCAGGCCGCGCCGTGTCGGCTGGTTTGACGCAGTTGTCGTTCGCCATGCACGCCGTGTCAGCGGGATTACCGATTTATCATTGAACTCGATTGACGTGTTATCAGGTCTTGATACGGTCAAAATTTGTGTAGCTTATGAATACAAAGGCGAAATCATTCATGAGGTTCCAGCAACATTGAAAGCGATTGGGGAATGTAAACCAGTCTATGAAGAGCTACCAGGCTGGTCAGAAGACATCACAGGGTGCAAATCATTGGATGAGCTTCCAGAGAACGCTCGCCACTATGTAGAGCGCGTATCTCAATTGGTAGGCATTCCTTTGACTACTTTCTCTGTCGGTCCTGACCGTAACCAAACAAATGTCGTGAGAAGCCCTTGGCGTCTAGCGTAATTGATGAAATGGAGCTGGCTTTTTAGCCGGCTCTTCTTCATTATTGGAATCAATCCCTGCATTCTGATGTCACAATCGGGAGACCTGGGATACCGAAAGAATGGATTTAAATAGTAGGAAAATAGAAAAAGATAAAAAAAAATAATTTTATTTCAAAAAACTATTGCCTAAACTATGATAACCATGATATTATCAAAAGCGTCGTCACAATAGAACAAGCCATTAACAACATCAAGCGAGTAGCTGCATTGAGATGTGAAGTTTACGTCCTGCAAAGTTACATTTCATTAGAACGAGCCATTAGCTCAGTTGGTAGAGCATCTGACTTTTAATCAGAGGGTCGAAGGTTCGAATCCTTCATGGCTCACCATTTTTTTCGGCCCATTGGTCAAGCGGTTAAGACACCGCCCTTTCACGGCGGTAACACGGGTTCGAATCCCGTATGGGTCACTTCTTTACATAATTACTTTACTGGTCCCGTGGTGTAGCGGTTAACATGCCTGCCTGTCACGCAGGAGATCGCGGGTTCGATTCCCGTCGGGACCGCCATTTTATTTTTTTGTTCTAAAATAGAATATTTGGCTCAGTAGCTCAGTCGGTAGAGCAAAGGACTGAAAATCCTTGTGTCGGCGGTTCGATTCCGTCCTGAGCCATCCTTTTTAAAAACGCCTATCCTTTAGGGCGTTTTTTTTGTTTTACATCCAGATGTATTTTAAATGAAATCTTGTTAATGAATTGTTAACGATTTGTAACATACCAATTTTGACCAAATAGACATGTAAACCGCTTTTAACCTTACGGGGCTTACGTCCACTCCTTATTTCGAATTGTATCGAATCTTCCTCATTAACATATTTATTGGTACTTGTTGTCACCATTTATACAGTTCTATTACATTATCAAGACTGTTTCTTGTTTTTTTTCTTATTATGGTAGAGTTATGAGTGAAAAATCATAATAGAATTCAGTCATATGCAAGTGGATATTTAAATTGGACTAATAAATCTCAAAATAAATTTGATTAGTTTCTTAATTGGTGACTGAGCCGTTAAGGAGGACAATATATGTTTAGCTCAAAAGGTAAGGGGATCATCCTGTTGATTGTTTCGGTCATTTTATTGCTTGCAGGAAATCTGGTAACGGCTGCAGGGATATCGAAAACTACCACCATTCAGCATGTTTATCTTAATGATGAGTTCGTCGGAAGTGTGACGGATGAAACGGAAATAGAAGAGATCGTAGCCGATAAGGTAAAAGAAGCACAGAGAGATTATCCAGACTATACATTCGATAGGGAGTCGCAGCTGTCGTTTGTACCTGAAGAGGTATTCGATGAAGTAGTAAAAGAAGATCAGGCTGTAAAGGATATTCAAGAACAGCTCAATGTGAAAGCAGAGGCGTATGAAATCGACATAGATAATCAGGCGGTCGCTTATGTTGCGTCAAGGGACGACGCTGAGGATGTTTTGGAAAAAATCATGTTATTATATGTAAATGAAGAGGAATACGCTGAATATGAAACAGGTAAAAAAGGAAGAGAAACGGATGCAAAACCGTTAAAAGAACCAGGAAGCAGAATTCTGGATATCGAGTTTTCACTTCCCGTTACGTTTAAAGAAACAATGATCGATCCAGATGAAATCAAGACCGTCGATGATACCCTTTCCATGATAGAAGAAGGAAAGAAAGAAAAGACGCTCTATGAGGCTAGGGAAGATGAGGATCTTGAAACAATTGCCAATAGGCATGATATGGACCTGGACCAACTGTTAGAGCTAAATCCCGGACAAGATGAGGCCAAAGGTCTTAAAGAGGGCGAGCGTCTCTATGTGACACAGCTTACGCCCTATGTGAACGTAATGGTGGAAAGAGAAGTATTAAAGGAAGAGAGGATTCCTTTCGAAAAGAAAGTGAAGGAGGATGACGAACTTCCAAAGGGTGAACTCATCACTGAACAAATAGGCAATGAGGGGATTCAGGCGTTCACTTATGCAGTATCTGAAACAAACGGTAAGAAAATCAGTGAAACGATCGTAAAAAAAGAAGTCACAGAAAAAGCCAAAACGGAAATCACTAGAAAAGGCATGAAGGTCGTTCCTTCACAGGGGAGCGGTACATATTCATGGCCTGCAGATGGGGGCTATATTTCCAGTAAGCAGGGCCAGCGCTGGGGGAAACTTCATAAAGGTATTGATATTGCCCGGCCAACCACCAGGACCATAACGGCAGCGGATCATGGGATAATCGAAACTGCTGGAAACTCCGGAGGGTATGGAAATAAGATAACGATCAATCATAATAACGGGTATAAGACAGTATATGCCCATTTGGATTCAATAAATGTAAAAGCTGGACAAAAGATTGAGAAGGGCATGAAAATTGGCATGATGGGTTCAACAGGGCACTCCACGGGTGTCCACCTCCATTTTGAAATATATAAAAACGGTTCTCTTGTAAACCCGCTAAACTATATAAGTCAGTAATTGATAGAAGTCTTCGAAAAATATTCGAAGACTTCTTCTGCTTCATATATAGATGAGAATAATAGGAAAAAGGTGATTTAATGCCTATAAAATGATAAAGTAGAATAGATACAATACGCTTTCATTCGGGTGTTCAGTCCCTATTATTGGGTAAATATATATATATTTGTTGTACTTGGATGCTAGATTGGTGCAAGAAGAAGGAAAAGTGGGTAAAGTCCCGGATAAGGACACGGTTTTTAATAGATTCAGTTTAGTTATTAAAAAGGAGATAAACACATGGATAAGAAGATTCTGGTAGTGGATGATGAAAAGCCAATTGCTGATATATTACAATTCAATCTAAAAAAAGAAGGCTATGAAGTTTTTTGTGCTTATGATGGCAATGAAGCCCTCAAAATGGTCGAAGAACGTCAACCTGATTTGATTTTACTTGATATCATGCTACCGCAGCGTGATGGGATGGAAGTTTGCAGGGAAGTAAGGAAGAAGTATGAAACGCCAATCATCATGTTGACGGCTAAGGATTCAGAGATAGATAAAGTCTTAGGTTTAGAGCTTGGTGCGGATGACTATGTCACAAAGCCATTTAGTACCCGGGAAATAATTGCCCGCGTTAAGGCGAACTTAAGACGTCAGCAAGCGGTCCCGGTTCAAGATCAAGAAAATGAACCGAAGGAAATTACGATAGGAACGCTCACCATCCATCCGGATGCCTATGTGGTATCCAAGCGGGGCGATACGATTGAATTAACCCATCGCGAATTTGAATTGCTTCATTACTTAGCGAAGCATATCGGTCAGGTCATGACAAGGGAGCACTTATTACAAACCGTGTGGGGCTATGATTATTTTGGTGATGTACGGACAGTCGATGTAACGGTCAGACGTCTTCGTGAGAAGATTGAAGACAATCCAAGCCATCCTGGTTGGATTGTAACTAGAAGAGGGGTCGGTTATTACCTGCGTAACCCTGAACAGGAGTAGTTCTTATGAAAAAGGTTGGTTTTTTTCGCTCAATCCATTTTAAATTTGTTCTGATTTATGTGTTGCTCATTTTTGTAGCGATGCAGATAATCGGGGTATATTTTGTTGGGGAATTGGAAGAAAATCTTGTCGGGAACTTCACGAAATCAATAAAAGGTCACGTTAACCTGCTTACCTACAGTATTGGTGAAGAAATGGAAAAAGAGAGGGGAGAGGAAGATCCAACCCTCGAAGAAGCGATTTATATGATACTGAATGACCGGGATAATTCTTCGAATGATATTTCGGAAGTACGTGTCATCGACACTCGCAGCAGGCGTGTAATTGGAACTTCAGCCCGGAGTAACCAGGATATTGTAGGGAAGAAGACAACGGAAGTCCTTATTAAAAATACGCTGATATATGGAAAAGAAGATAGTGACGTATTTCGAGATAAGAAAACAAGCAGGCGGCTCTGGGTTCTTTCGACACCCGTTGAAGCGAATGGGGAGGTCATTGGCGCCGTCTATGTAATAGCAGAGATGGAGAACGTCTTTGAACAGATAGATGAAATCAATGGTATCTTCATGACGGGTACGGCCATCGCCTTGGTCATTACGGCCATCTTGGGGATCCTGCTTGCACGAACGATCACTCGACCCATGTCGGATATGAGAAAACAGGCCCTGGTGATGGCGAAAGGGAATTTCTCCAGAAAAGTCAGGGTATATGGCGATGATGAAATTGGCCAGCTTGCCGTCACTTTCAATAATTTGACTAAAAAGCTTCAAGAGTCGCAATCAAGTACAGAAGGAGAGCGCCGTAAACTGTCATCCGTCCTCTCAAATATGACGGATGGTGTAATATCGACTGATAGGCGCGGCCGGGTGAATTTGATTAATGAACCGGCGGCACAATTATTGAATGTTTCGCGTGAAACCGTCATGAACCAACCGATCATCGAGGTTTTGGGTCTTGAAGAGGAGTTTAAATTTGAGGATTTACTGGAAGAACGAGAGTCCGTTATCCTTGATTACAGCAAAAAAAATCGGCCATTCATTTTGAGGGGGAACTTTTCAGTCATTCAAAAGGAAACGGGATTCGTTAATGGTTTGATTACTGTTTTGCATGATATAACAGAGCAGGAAAAAATCGAGGGCGAACGCAGGGAATTTGTGGCCAACGTATCACATGAACTGCGAACGCCGCTAACGACGATGAGAAGTTACCTGGAAGCATTGGCTGAAGGTGCTTGGAAGGACGAGGAAATCGCTCCATCCTTTTTAAGTGTGACCCAAAATGAGACGGAGCGAATGATCAGGCTTGTTAATGACCTGTTACAGCTTTCAAAAATGGATAGTAAAGATTACAGGCTTAAAACAGGCTGGGTGAATTTCAATAAATTCTATGATCATATCATCGATCGTTTTGAAATGACGAAAAATGATGACATCACATTTAAGCGTGACTTGCCAAAGGAAGCTTATTTTGTGGATATTGATGAAGATAAGATCACCCAGGTTCTCTATAATGTAATCTCGAACTCGTTAAAGTATTCACCTGAAGGGGGTCAAGTGACTTTCCGCGTCAGGGCAACGGATGGCTTTATCGTTGTGAGCATTACAGATCAAGGAGTGGGCATCCCGAAAAACGTCATTGATAAAATATTCGACCGCTTCTACCGTGTGGATAAAGCAAGGTCGCGGAACTTGGGCGGGACCGGGCTTGGTTTAGCGATCGCAAAAGAAATGGTCGTGGCGCATGGCGGGAAAATATGGGCGGAAAGTGTGGATGGAAAAGGAACTACGGTGTTCTTTACACTTCCTTACGAACAGGAAGAAGAGGATGATTGGTCATGAATTTTGAACGCGCAAAAAGTATCATACTGATTATTTTGGTTGGGACAAGCATTTTTTTGACTTGGAGCATTTGGACGTATGAGCCTGAATATGATAAATTTGGTGACCAATCGAACTATATAAAGATTAAGAGCGATGTCCAGATTGTTAGTGATGTCATTAAACCAGTCAGTATCCTTTTTCATGGTAATGGGCGACATTTCCGGACTTCCGATCCGGTGGAAATAAATAAAATGGAAAAAGAATTTTCGCAATGGAGCTTTAGCGGCGTAAAAGAGATATCCGTAAAAAGGCTGCAAAGGAAATTTGATGATTTTGTCCATGAAGATGGGTCGATTGAAATCGAGTTTTCCGATGATGTTCCAATCTCCCTCTATAAAACGGTATTGAATATTATGGATAAGGACGTGCCTGGATTTTCATTTGATCGGATCATCATTAAACAAAAGGATATCAGTGGGAATGAATCTTCCATTTATTTTGTTTCTTACGATCAAGAGAAAATCTATCAAGGTATGGTCGACTCTAAAAGATTAAGAGATTTCATGGATGAATTTTATACGGGTTCTTACAATAAGCACCCTGAATACACGGCCGAAACCATAAACGACAAAAGAACGTTGTTCGTTCCGGAAAAATCCATAGAGGTCAACCAATTTCAATATTATATCGACATTTTGGATATTGTTAACCTGAAAAATGCGTTATTTATTAATCCAAAGTATGTACGCCAGGATTCCGTTTCGGTCGGAGAGGAATACACGGATGGAACAAGACTGATGACGATTAATAAAGAGCATTATTTAATTTCTTATATCAACCCAGCACAAAAGAGCAAGTTTGGCAGTTCCAGTGACCTTCTGCAAAAAAGCATTGATTTCATCAACGATCATGATGGTTGGGAAGATAATAATTACCGCTTTGCTTATATGTCGGAGAATGAGCAACGAGTGGTATTCCGCTTATTCGTAAATGGGTATCCGGCCTTCAATGAATCTGGAATGACAGAAATCGAGCAAATTTGGGGGAAAGAAGAAATTTATAGCTATGAGCGCCCGTACTTTTCACTTGCCTCAGCCCTCCCGTCAGAAGAATCGGTAAAGACTTTACGAAGTGGTAGAGAAGTCTTGGATCAATTGAAATCGAAAGATAATATCGACTTCAAAAGCGTACAGGACATCTCGATTGGCTATAAATTAAATAAATCCCTGGATTCAAAACTTGTCACACTAGTTACACTTGAACCCACTTGGTATTATCGTATCGGCGATAAATGGTTTATTGTGCCTTTTGAAGAAGATACGGGAGGCGATCAAAGTGGATTGGAATAACACAAAGTCAATTTTCATAATGGTTTTCTTCATTTTGAATATTTTTCTTCTATATCAATTCCTGGAAAAGATCAATGACTACCAATATGAAAATTTCACGGAGTCCTCAACGGAAGAACTCTTGAAAGAAGATGAGATTTCAATAGAAACCCCACTTTCGAAACAAAAGTTAAAGGATCAATTCCTGATTGCTAAAAGCAAGACTTTCGAGAAGGAAGATATCCAGTACCTGAAAAATCAAAAAGCAAAAATCATAGATGATAAGAAGCTCGTAGGCACATTTAAAACACCGGTTAGCATGAAAGCGGAAATTCATGCTGCAGACCTTGATATATTCCTGAAGGAGTATATATTAAATGGAAATGACTATCACTTTTGGAGCTATGATAAAATCAACCAAACCATCATCTGCTATCAAGTCGCAGATAAAAAGATGTTTTATAACAATAGTAAGGGGAAGGTCACTTTATATCTGAATAAGAAGGGTGAAATCGTCTCCTATGAACAGATGTATTTAGAGGGGATTGAAAAATTCAATAAACCCAAAGAATTGATATCTGCTTTAACTGCTATTGGAGAATTGTATGATAATGGTGATATTGCTCCCAAAAGCAAAGTCACGAATGTAAAACTAGGTTTTTATAATTCACTGCAAACGACATCTGTGTCACATTTACTTGTGCCAACATGGTGGGTGGTCCTTAATGACGAAACGGATCTCTTCGTGAATGCCTTTGATGGAGAGGTCATTGAATTAAATACAGAAGAAAAAATATTGGAGTGAGTATAGATATGACTATGCATTTTAGTGTTCTCGCAAGCGGGAGTACAGGAAATGCCTTATTCGTGGAAACGGAGGATCAATCTTTCCTTGTCGATGCCGGCTTAAGCGGTAAGGCTTTGGAAGCATTGTTTCAGGATATAGGCCGTGATATGTCGAAGTTATCCGGTATCCTTGTTACCCATGAACACAGCGACCATATTAAAGGTCTGGGCGTGGTTGCCAGAAAACATAAACTCCCGATATATGCGAATGCAAAGACATGGAATGCCATGGAACGATCAATCGGAGAAATTGCAACCGAACAAAAATTCACATTTGAAATGGAACAGGTCAAAACGTTCGGCAGTCTTAATATAGAATCTTTTGGTGTTTCTCATGATGCGGCAGAGCCGATGTTTTACGTCTTTCATCATGAAGACAAGAAACTAGTGGTCATCACTGATACAGGGTACGTAAGTGATCGGATGAAAGGAATCATCTCGAATGCCGATGCATATGTATTCGAAAGTAACCATGATGTGTCCATGCTGAGGATGGGAAAATATCCATGGAGCATTAAGCGCCGGATTTTAAGTGATGTTGGTCATGTTTGTAATGAAGATGCCGCCCTTGCAATGAGTGAAGTGGCTGGTGATAAGACCAAGCGGATTTATTTGGCTCACTTAAGCCTTGATAACAATATGAAGGATCTAGCAAGAATGTCGGTAGAACAGACCTTAAAAACAAAGGGGATCATCGTTGGTGATCAATTCTCCTTATATGATACTGATCCGAAAAGACCAACGGAACTTGTTACGTTATAAATAAAAGGAATGGATGAGGGATACCTTGTTCATTCCTTTTTATTTTTAAAATTTCGATTCATAAGTTACTATGCGGGTTAAAAGGGGTATCGTTTGGTTAGAACTGTATAGGAAAAAGAAAATGGCTGAATTTTAAATTTCCCCTTAAATAAAAGCATACATTTTTTTAGAAAATTTTCGGTAAATGAGTATAATTGAGGGAGGATACCAAACAATAGAATTGCTATAATTCATTCCTAAAATGAGAGGATGGAACGGTCTTGGGTTATTATGATCAGAATGATGAGAACCAAAATAAACGGAAAAAGAGCAATACGAGCTATTTTCTAGCTGGCTTGGGAGGCGCCATCATTGGGGCTTTACTTATTTTATTAGTTTTTCCGGGAAGTGGACTGTTAAATAACGAAAGTACAACGGAAAAATCAACGGGAAGTGAGTCCACTAAGCAGTCCCAGCAAAACCTTACTGTAGATGTAACAAGTGCCGTCACCAATGCTGTAGATAAGGCCAGCGACGCAGTGGTCGGCATCACTAACATTCAGAAAACGAACTTCTGGGGTCAAGGAATCAATGTCGAGGACAGTTCAGCCGAAGCTGGCACTGGTTCTGGTGTCGTCTATAAAAAAGATGGGGGCAAGGCCTATATTGTCACGAATAACCACGTAATTGAAGGCGCTAATGAACTGGAAGTTACATTAAGCGATGGCACTAAATTGCCAGCTGAACTACAAGGTAGTGACCCATGGACCGATTTAGCGGTCATTGTCGTGAAAGGTGATAAAGTCAAAACCATTGCTGAATTCGGAAAATCAGGCAAATTGAAACCAGGTGAGCCCGTGATTGCCATTGGTAACCCATTAGGCCTCCAATTCTCTGGATCAATCACACAAGGGATCATCTCCGGTTTGGAGCGTACGATAGAGGTGGATATCAATGAGGACGGACAAGTCGATTGGAATGCAGAGGTCATCCAGACCGATGCGGCGATTAACCCAGGTAACAGCGGGGGAGCACTCGTTAATATGTCAGGGCAGGTCATCGGAATAAACTCCATGAAGATAGCAGAAAATGCGGTGGAAGGAATCGGTCTTTCCATTCCAATTGATTCGGTTATTCCAATTATTAATGATATTGAGGAATTTGGTGAAGTGAAACGTGCATTCTTGGGTGTGAACTTAGCATCCGTAGAGGAAATTTCCCAATATCATCAGCAAAATACATTAAAGTTGCCAAGGAAAGTTACTGCGGGCGTTGCAATAACAGGCGTTCAAAGCAACTCTCCTGCATCTAGAGCAGGATTGAAGGAATTTGACGTCATTGTGGGAATGGATAATGAAAAAATCCATGACGTCGTGGAATTAAGAAAATACCTTTACATTGATAAGAAAATCGGTGATAAAGTTAAAATCATTTATTACCGTGACGGAAAGAAAGAGACTACGGAAGTCACTCTTTCAAGCAGCGAAATCTAAAACGAAAAAGGACAGGGGGCAGTCATTGCTTCCTGTCCTTTATATTTCCTTGCGATTTTCGTATTTTTTGTTACGATTACCTGTGGATATATACTGAAATTAGAGATTTCACGTAACTTGTGGATAATTGTGAAGAAGTACTTGGAGTAATGAGTGAGAAAGGAGGAATGAAAGGTGAAATTATATTGTTGTCAGGAACACGTGGACATGGCGCTGGATGAAGTGGTATACGAATGTGAAACATATCCTGTATTAACACTGGTTTCTGAAGAAAAACAGTTATCAACAACCTGTGAATATTGTCGAAACGTGGCAATATATCTAGTAGGGAACTAATATTCCCATACAAGATGTGGATAGAATTTGTGGATATGTGGATAACTATTGTGGATAACATGTTTGTAACCTGTTCTTAACATTTTCCGAAGCTGAACTGGAGGGTGAATTATTGTGTAGATATAAGCATTTATTTTATACACAATAATGGTCATTTATGAAAGTTAATCCTTGGAGAACTAATCCTCTATTGAAGCTGAACATAGGACCAGCCAAATTTTCACGATGAACATTAAAGAGGAATAAAGGTTACCGTTGCCGCTTTCAGGGGCAGCGGTTTTTACTTTAAGGGCTATGGGATCCCTTCATTAAAAAATTGGAAAGGATATGCTTGTTTTGCTTATAGGGTACTCTAAGGTATGATATAAGATAGGCAAAATCCAACAACTGAAAGTAAAAACATAATGAAAGTTAGAGGATATATATGAAAATAACGATTATTACTGTTGGCAAGCTAAAGGAAAAATACTTAAAGCAAGGAATTGCTGAATATACAAAAAGGTTAAGTGCCTATGCTAATATAGAACTTGTTGAAGTACCGGATGAAAAAGCTCCGGAGAACCTGAGTGCTGCGGACATGGACATCGTAAAGCAAAAGGAAGGTGAACGTATCCTGGCCAAAGTCAGCCCGGACACCTACGTAATAACGCTTGAAATCACTGGAAAACAGCTTACTTCGGAGCAGCTGGCCACTCAAATCGATCAGCTCGCCACTTATGGAAAGAGTAAAATTGCCTTTATTATTGGCGGGTCTCTTGGGCTTAGCACTGAGGTGGTTTCAAGAAGTGATTTTGCCCTTTCCTTCTCTAAAATGACCTTTCCGCATCAATTAATGAAACTAGTTCTATTGGAGCAAATATATCGGGCTTTTCGGATAAATAGAAATGAACCATATCATAAATGAAAGAGCTAATTCCGAGGAATTAAAAAATTAAAACTTAATGTAATGAAAAGAGGGTAACGAATGAATAAAGAGTCCATTTATGGTTTAACATTCGAACAATTGACAGCATGGCTTTTGGATCATGGCCATAAAAAATTCAGGGCTTCACAAGTCTGGGAATGGCTTTATAGGACACGTGTGACGAGTTTCTCTGAAATGACGGATGTTAATAAAGAGTGCCTGCAATTACTCGAAGATCACTTTTTCATCCAGACTTTGACTGAGCACGTTAAGCAAGAGTCGGCTGATGGTACGATTAAGTTCTTGTTTAAATTACAGGATGGAAACCTTATCGAAACGGTTATGATGAGACATAAATACGGAATTTCGGTTTGTGTCACCACCCAAGTGGGCTGCAATATTGGCTGCAGTTTCTGTGCAAGTGGTTTATTGGCCAAAAGCCGTGATTTATCTAGCGGGGAGATAGTGGAACAAATCATGAACGTTCAACTGCATCTAGATAAATTGGAACAAGGAGATGCTGTAAGCCATGTTGTTGTAATGGGGATTGGCGAGCCGTTCGATAACTTTGAAAATATGATAGACTTTTTGAAGGTGATTATGGACCATAAGGGTCTTGCTATCGCTGCAAGGCGTATTACTGTTTCGACGAGCGGACTTGCCAATAAAATTTATGAGTTCACCGATACTAAATTACAGGTGAATCTGGCAATCTCATTACATGCACCGAATAATGAGCTCAGGACACGAATCATGAAAATAAACCGTGCTATTCCAATAGAAAAATTAATGAAATCACTCGATTATTATTTAGAGAAAACGAATAGGAGAATTACGATTGAATATATCCTATTGAAGGATGTCAATGATCATCAAGAAGAAGCCGAGCAACTTGCCAATCTTCTTGACGACAAAAAACATCGGCTATATGTCAACCTGATTCCATATAATCCTGTAGATGAGCATAGTCAATACCAAAGAAGTGAAAAAGAGTCCGTTCTCTCGTTCTATGATACGTTGAAAAAGAGAGGCGTAAATTGTAAAATCCGCCAAGAACATGGAACGGATATTGATGCAGCTTGCGGACAGCTAAGAAGCAAACAAATCAAGAAAGCTGAAGCCCAATAATTTACCAAGAGGGACCAAGCCATAAACCCCATTAAAAAGAGGCCGCATATTTCGCAGCCTCTTTTGGTGTGCTTTTATTATTTAGCTATTTCTTTTACCGAGGCGACTTCATACGTAGTTAGCTCGCTGCCTAGAATTGGAGATTCTTTTTTAGCTTCACCGGAACTTGGTTCAGGCCGTTTATGTGCAGCTTTGAATGCATCGCTATTTCTCCAAGCAGTAAAGTTATCAAGGTTTTCCCAGTACATGTTAACGCTTAGTTCATCGTGATCCGATAAGTTCTGCGTTAATAATACTTCAACTTTTACGAAGCCTTCCGTAGTATCAAGTGGACCTGGAGCAGTAAATCCTGGGGCCATGACTGCCCCCATACCTTTTTTGACTCTGATTTTATTCGTTACGATTATCATAAATCAGCACTCCTTTTGGATATCGGCTTTTAATCTACACCCTGTTTCCGGTTTAATATCATACATATTTTAGCATATAGAAAGAAGCAGGGTCCATTTTGATTAATCGAGATCAGTATATCCGGAATGACCAACCTTTTTAATGATGATGAAGTTTCATTATATTGAAATAAGTCAATTGAATTTGGTTATTACAAGGTTTATCGTTTCATATCGCGTATAATAGAAGCTTGTATAAGGAAATTACGATTATGGAAACAATAAGGTAAGATACTAAATAACAAAAGAGGCTGTTATATGAATGAATTAAATTTTACTGATTATACATTAAGTGATGAAATTGTAAGGGCATTAGAAAGTTTGGGTTACCAACGTCCAACCGAAGTACAGCGCGAAGTGATTCCAGTGGCATTGAAAAGGCAGGATCTTGTCGTAAAATCCCAAACAGGCAGTGGCAAGACCGCTGCATTCGGCATACCGATATGCGAAATGGTCGATTGGGAGGAGAATAAGCCTCAGGCACTTATTTTAACACCGACACGCGAGCTTGCTGTACAGGTAAAAGAGGATATTACGAATATAGGTAGATTTAAACGAATTAAAGCAACAGCGGTTTATGGGAAATCTCCATTTGCTCTACAAAAAGCGGAACTTAAACAAAAAAGTCATGTAGTTGTGGGAACGCCAGGACGTGTACTCGATCATATTGAAAAAGGTACGTTTGCTTTGGAGCGTTTAACACATTTGGTTATTGACGAAGCGGATGAAATGTTAAATATGGGGTTCATCGAACAAGTGGAAGCCATTATTAAAGAGCTTCCAAAAAACCGAGTGACCATGTTGTTTTCTGCTACTTTACCAGAGAGCATAAAGAAACTTTGTCAAAAATATATGAACAATCCTTTAGATATTGAGATTAAGGCAACGGGCATAACGACTGAGAAAATTGAACATGCCCTTATCGAAGTGAAGGAAGATGATAAGTTTTCCCTGCTTAAAGACGTTACAATCACTGAGAATCCTGATAGCTGCATCATTTTCTGTCGGACGAAAGACCGGGTGGACGAAGTATGTGAAAAGTTAATGGATTTAGATTATCCTTGCGATATGATTCATGGAGGTATGCTTCAAGAAGATCGTCTTGCTGTGATGAACGAGTACAGAAGAGGCGAATTCCGCTATTTAGTTGCTACAGATGTAGCAGCAAGGGGAATTGACATTGATAATATTACTCATGTTATTAATTATGATCTTCCTCTAGAAAAAGAAAGCTATGTACATCGAACAGGAAGAACGGGGCGCGCGGGTAAAAAAGGGAAAGCGATTACTTTCGTGACACCGTATGAAGACAAGTTCCTTACAGAGATTCAAAGCTATATCGGATTTGACATCCCTAAAATCTCCGCTCCATCAGAAGAAGATGTCTCGAATAAGATGAATGATTTTGAAGCGAAACTAGAGGCTCGTCCCAAAATAAAAAAAGATAAAAGTGAACAATTGAATAAACAAATCATGAAGCTATATTTTAATGGCGGTAAGAAAAAGAAAATCAGGGCCGTTGATTTCGTGGGTACAATTGCTAAGATTGATGGTGTTAAAGCCGAAGATATCGGAATTATCACCATTCAGGACAATGTTTCCTATGTGGAAATATTGAATGAAAAGGGACCGCTTGTCTTGAAAGTGATGAAAAATACGAAAGTCAAAGGCAAGCTTTTAAAGGTTTCAGAGGCCTTTAAGAACTAAGGGAAGCCATTTATACAAAGAAGCGGCAGAGACGTTCATTGTCTTTGCCGCTTCTTTGTAATGGTTATCAGTGGAAATTCTTATTTTAATATATAAAAATTTTTTCTTTTCATAAATAAGTATTTTAAGAAAGGATATTCATCCGTAATAGTACATTTGATTGGGTTTTTATATACTGTATAACTATATGACTATAAATGAATCCGCCAAAATAGGTATAATACAGGTGGTTTTTTAGGCTTAATTTGGATAAATTAGAGGTAATGATACATAAGTGGAAGAAGAATCCAATATATATTAGGTCTAAAATACCGCATTAAAATAGTGCGAATTTTTTTGGTATTCTTTTTCCCATAAAAAAAGGACTTAGCTGAGGAACATCATCAGGTAATCTTTTTACTTAGGGGGAGGAAATTTTATCGTGTCTAAATTGAAGGGTTTATCGTTATTATTTGTATGTATGCTGGTGTTATCCGCATGCAGTAGTTCTACTGGTACATCTGCAAAAAAAAGTAAAAGTAAGGATCTGGAAGTATCCATAAAGGATGCTACCTTTGTGTTGCTTGGGGAAGATGATGGAGTGGCTGAAGGAGCTGACGAAACAAATAATGGCGTATTGGCTGTGAATTTTAAGTTAATGAACAAATCTAAGGACACCATTCGACTTTCAGTAAGGAATGGGATGAAGTTATATGATGGCGATGAACAATCAAATGCCATTTCAGATGCCTATAATACCGATATAGGTTTAGAAGCATACAGCGATAGTGATTTAGGCGCAGGAAAAACGAAAACCGTCACAGGCTTTTTTGAAGTGGAAAAAGACAAAGAGTATGAAATAGGAATCAATGCAGAGTCAGATGACTATAAGAAGGAAATTGAAGAAGTGATTGTTAAGTTGGACACATCTGATTATGCCAAAAGTTTTGATACCCTTCAGGATCCTGCCAAGGCATTAACAGCATATATAGATACAATTTATTTGGATAAGGACAATACTGATTATGAAAAACTAGTGTCTGCAGACAAAGCTGCTTTGCAGGAAGAAGCAAAGAAAACCTTTAAAAACAAGATAAAGAGCTATTTTAGCGGGAAGTTGACTGATGGAGAAGTAGATAAATTATATGCTAGTTATAAATCAGTTCAGTCACAAAAAGCAGAGTTCACTGCGATTACTTCTGCAATGGCAAATGGGAAGGCCGCAGTGTTACTTGAGTTTTCAAATGTTTCGTTAGGAGATATCTACGAGGATATTTCAGATTATCAAAGTGAATATAGAGAAAAAACGAATAGTTATGATAAAGATGATACTAAAAAGTATCTCATTTCAAAGTTTGATAAAATCATAAATTCCCAGGAAGTTGAGGAAGGCGAAGAATTGAAAATCCTTTTGGTCGAAGAGGATGGGAAATGGAAAATTGATACATCAAAAGCTTATGGGGAAAGTTTAGTCAACGTATTTGCTGCAGGATCACAATATTAAGGGAGCAGTGAGACATGTCAAAAAAAATATGGATCATAAGTGGAATCTCTGCTTTTACAATCATTATCTTGATTGCCGCTGTGCTTCTCATTCAGCAAAATAATAAACCGAAAAAGGTGGTTGAATCCTTTACGGAGGCGGTTAAAAAGAAGGATTCAAGTCAACTTAAGGATCTAATCCAGCCAGATAAAAAAGGTGCGATTGTGAATAATGCATCTATTAAGGCGTTTGCCAGCTACTTGAATAGTAATAATTCTAGTTTTGAAGCAATCAAAGATGGATTAAAGGAACAGATCGAAGATAAAAGCTTTTCAGCGACCAATCAGCAGGTTAGTCTAGTGGAGTCTGGGAAGAAGTGGGGAATTTTTAAGGAGTACAGGTTGAAGGTAAAAACGGGATTCATTAAAGTAACAGGACATAATGATGATGATGATATATCCATTACTATAGACGAATTGAAGGAGTCAGTAAGGGAGAGCAAGAAGGATACGTATGGCCCATTATTGCCGGGAACTTATGAGATTGTGACCACGGTACAAAACAAGCTTGGAACGTTTATGAAAAAGGATAAATTGGATGTGTGGGGCGGATCTAAGGAAATTACTTTAGTGGTGGATCCTAATGTACTTGTTCGAGGTGATAAAGATGTACAAAAAGCGGTCATGTCCGCTGTCGACATTTTTAATTATGACTTAACTGTCTTTGAAACAAGCGGTTTTGATACCGATAAGTTCACGAATGTTACGGATGCCATTAAAAATGATACGTCTATTGCGAAAGATAACTTTGCGACGATTGAAGATTTTGTGGATGAAATTCATTCACAATATCTAGGAGCGGTCATTAATTTGGACGAATTGGATATCAGCTATTTTGATAATCAGTGGATAGCAGAGGCTGAAGCATTAGTTTCATATAAAAATAAGATGAGGATAAAAAATCAAAAGAAATTAGAAGATTTTTCGTATAAATCGATGCGCGTTTATTCTCTAATTTATAATGCTGACAAGAAAAAGTGGCTAATTGATGATATTAAGGAAACCGACGCAGATGGAGCGGAACAAGAAAATTGGGATAATAAGCAAGAAATGAAAATTAAAAATCCAAAACTGCTTACGTGGAATCGTAAAGACAGTGGTGAGAAGTTTTAATAATTGAGTTCTTGTTTACTAGAAAAAAGTTTTTTCAAAGAAGGGGGTGTCCGTCATTTCGGGGACCTCTCTTTTTCATGTAAATATATTGATACGCTGATTTATCTTCCTGATCTAGTAGAAACGTCAATTGAAGAATTTGATGTCCTGCTCCTTCCTTCCCAACTACATATGGGTCTTCTCATGAAGTCCATGGATAAAATATATGAATTCGCTAATAGGGGTGGGATTATTGTGTCCTTTGGTCCACAGCTGAATGAATGGATTCCGGGACATAATTGGGAGTTCAGGGAAACGAATTTTTGGTGGTGGCTTGAAAAGGATCCCAAAAGGGGTTTAGTCCTCCAAAAGCCTGACCATGATTTATTCAGCCGCTATCTAACACTTGCTGATTCGACATGGCATCAGCATGGCATATACTGGCCGCCTGAAGGTTCAGATATCCTTTTGTTTCCACTGAGGACGGTGAAGCCGTTCTTTATATTGATAAGGTCAGTACAAAAGGTACTTGGGTAGTTATGACTCTTGACCCTGATCACCATTATGGCTCTTATTTTATGCCAGCAACGGAAAGGTTTCTGGAAGGATTCTTTCCGTGGCTTGCTGAAGGCGATGTATAATGATTTAAAAATCTTACAAAAGGTAACGGAGATCAATATGTCCTCCGTTACCTTTTCTTATTTGGGAAAGTCCGATGGAATCCTATTCAGGAAAGAGCGTGTTTCTATAGTTTGATACCAAGAAGTAGGAAATCTACAAGAAATGTACTGAACTCCGATTGTGCAGCAAGTACTGCGCTTGCAACTATAAAGTTTCCCCGCATCATTTTGTTCCAATAATTCATAGTAATCATCCAGTATTTTTTGTTATTTAAAGAATGAAGAATCTATTTTTGTCTGGCCAGTTGAAAAATATAATCAAATTTTCTTTTTCGGGATCTGTTTAGCTGTCAAAATCAGGTGGTATATGAGGAATGATAGAACTTATTCGAAAAATAAAAGAAGTGAGAAACCTGGATACAGAAAACTCATACATCATGAATTTGACTGTATTGAATTTCTAAGACATGGAGGGGACTGAAAAGGATGAAAAAAGAAAATGAAAATGGAAGAATCAATGAACAAAGTAAGCAACGGCAGTTGGAACAATATCGAGTGGACGATAACGGCAAAAAGATGACGACTAACCAAGGTTTGCGCATTTCAGAGGATGAACATTCTTTGAAAGCGGGAACCCGTGGTCCAACTTTGATGGAGGACTTTCATTTCCGTGAAAAAATGACTCACTTTGACCATGAGCGTATTCCTGAACGGATTGTGCATGCGCGCGGTTCTGGAGCACATGGATATTTTCAGGTATATGAGCCGATGGGCGAATATACAAAGGCAAAGTTCCTTCAAGACCCTTCAGTCAAGACACCAGTATTTGTTCGTTACTCCACGGTAGCAGGTTCACGTGGATCGGCAGACTCGGTTCGCGATGTCAGGGGATTCTCTACAAAGTTTTATACCGAGGAAGGAAACTATGATCTGGTCGGGAATAATATTCCGGTATTTTTTATCCAGGATGCCATTAAGTTCCCGGATTTAATTCATGCGGTTAAACCGGAGCCTCATAATGAAATACCTCAGGCCGCTTCTGCCCATGATACCTTTTGGGACTTCGTCGCCAACAATGAAGAAACGGCACATATGATCATGTGGCATCTTTCTGATAGGGCCATACCAAGAAGTTTCCGGATGATGGAAGGGTTTGGTGTCCACACTTTCCGTTTTGTGAATGAAGAAGGTGTGGCCCATTTCGTTAAATTCCATTGGAAGCCTGTATTGGGAGTTAAATCCCTTGTCTGGGATGAGGCGCAGAAAATTGCAGGGAAAAATCCTGATTTTCACCGTCAAGATCTGTGGGAAGCAATAGATACTGGAAATTATCCTGAATTTGAATTTGGCGTGCAAATGATTAAGGAAGAAGATGAATTCAAATTCGACTTTGATATCCTTGATCCTACTAAACTATGGCCGGAAGAACAAATCCCGGTGAAAATAATCGGGAAAATGGTTTTGAATCAAAATACAGATAACTTTTTTGCAGAGACGGAACAGATAGCTTTCCATCCGGGGCATGTTGTACCGGGTATTGATTTTTCAAATGATCCGCTGCTTCAGGGACGTTTGTTCTCATACACAGATACCCAGCTATCCCGATTAGGAGGCCCAAACTTCCATGAGCTTCCGATTAATAGGACGGTTGCCCCCGTTCATAATAATCAACGCGATGGCATGCACCGAATGTCAATAAACCCCGGACCGGTCAGCTACCATAAAAATTCCCTTGCTGGTAACTCTCCAGAACCTGCTTCAGAAGAGGAAGGCGGCTATGCACATTATCAGGAAAAAGTCGATGGCAGGAAGGTCCGTCAACGCAGTGAAAGCTTCAAGGACCATTACAGCCAAGCTAAACTGTTCTGGAATAGCATGACGGAAGTGGAGAAGGAGCATATTATTCAGGCTTTCCACTTTGAAGTGGGAAAAGTTAAAAGTAAGGACGTTCAGCAGCAAATTGTCGAGATGTTCAGCAATGTTGATGTCGAACTGGCAAAAACGATCGCTATTGGAGTGGGCGTGAATCCTCCGGCTAACAAAAGTGAGGTCAAAATGGATTTGGCTTCTCCAGCTTTAAGCCAGGAGCAAATGAAAGTGAACACGGCCGTATCAAGAAAAGTGGCAATCTTGGCTGCAGATGGCTTCAACGGGTCAGAGGTTAATCAAGTTTTGGAATCATTTAAATCGGCAGGGATAACGGCTGAAATCATCAGTAATAATCGTGGAGTGATTACAAGTTCCGACGGACAGCAAGTTGAGGTGGATCAGACATTCCTGACAGCGGATTCGGTACTTTTCGATGCTGTATATGTAGCAGGAGGCCAGGAGAGTATTGATGCGCTAAAGCCATCCAAGGAACCAATTTACTTTGTTGAAGAAGCTTACAATCATTTCAAAGCGATTGGTGCAGGAAAAGAAGGAGCCGAGATCTTAACGAAGGCAGGCATAGGCTCCATTGAGCCAGCCGCAGGCATTGTAGCTGTTTCGGATAAAAATGGCGGTTCTGCCTTTATCGAGGCAATTGCCAAGCATCGTCACTGGACACGCGCTTAAATTTGGATGAAAACACCCCAGACTTGTAGTCTGGGGTGTTTTCAATAAAGGCAGTTGGTATCAAGCTACTTCGCTTTTTCTTCAAGGAGCGAGGCAATGCCAACAATCACCTTTGTGGCCAGTATCATATTGTCGACGGAAATAAATTCATACTTGCCATGAAAGTTCTCGCCGCCCGTAAAGATGTTAGGTGTCGGCAATCCCATATATGATAATTGAGATCCATCAGTCCCACCGCGTATAGGCGAGATGATTGGTTTTATACCGAGTTTCTCCATTGCTTCATGGGCAATATCCACGATTTCCTTCACGGGTTCAATTTTTTCCTTCATGTTGAAGTATTGGTCGTTTAATTCAAGCTGGATGCGGTTTTGCCCATATTTTTCTTTTAAATCTTCAATTACTTTTGTTATATATTCCTTGCGTTCATTAAATTTTTGGCGGTCGAAATCCCTGATGATATAGGAAAGCTTGGTCTCTTCCACATCGCCGTGAAATGAAATCAGATGATAAAATCCTTCATAACCCTCCGTATATTCCGGTGCTTCTGCCACTGGGAGGAAATCATGAAATTCCATGGCGATTTTAGCCGAGTTCACCATTTTTCCTTTAGCGGTACCAGGGTGAATATTCGTACCTTTGATCAGGATTTTGGCCGATGCTGCATTGAAGCTCTCATATTCAAGTTCCCCAAGCGGACCACCGTCCACGGTATAGGCAAATTGGGCATTAAACGCATTTACATCAAACTTATGGGGTCCCCTGCCGATTTCCTCATCGGGAGTAAAGGCAACACGGATTTTTCCATGCTTGATTTCCGGATGCTGGATCAAATAATCCATGGCAGTCATGATTTCGGCAATTCCAGCCTTATTATCTGCTCCCAACAGGGTTGTCCCATCCGTCGTTATCAAGGTATGCCCTATATAGTTCTTAAGCGAAGGAAAATCATCAGGTGAAAGAATGACATCCAATTTTTCATGTAAAGTAAGATCTTTGCCATCATAGTTGTCAATGACTTGCGGTTTTACATCTTTTCCAGTGAAATCTGTTGCTGTATCGACATGGGCCAAGAAACCGATTGTCGGGACATCCTTGTTTGAATTGGCTGGCAATGTTGCCATGACATATCCGTTCGGATCAATTGTCACTTCCTTCATCCCAATGGATTGAAGTTCCTTGACCAATTTATTTGCCAAGGTCAACTGTCCGGGTGTAGAGGGGCATGAGGGATTCGCTTCATTCGATTGGGTATCCACTTTAACATAAGAAGTGAATCTTTCAATGATTTCATTTTTCACGTTCCTTCAACTCCTTTTTCCCTTATATTACCATGATTTCTTCAAATGGAAAAATTATTTTTTCGTGGGTAACGATACAAATACATTGTGAAGGAATGATACTCCTGGATTTTCAAGGGCGATGTCATCAGTAAAGAACAGCATATCTGCAAACGACATGCTGTTCCTTGCTATCTCACTTTTAGAGTGGTGTCGTTTTAAGTGGTACATCATTCAATGCCCATACCGATACGCTTTTCCCATGAACGGGAAAGGTCGCGAAACCATCTGCTTCAATGGTAATTTGGTCATCCCTATGATAGGTTAAATCACTCCAGGTTTCACCAGCTCGATGTTCACCGACGAACATCCTTTTTTCACTGTTGTGATCTCCATTTGAGATAATGACGGCACATCCCGAGCCTTCTAGCTCTTCAACCCCGAGCCGGACCCAGCCTATCGTATTTTGATCGTCAAAATAGTCCGTCTGTTCTCCGTAAGCTTTTTCATACCTAGCATATAAGAGACGATCTAGAATATCCTTTTTTCCAGGTACCGGAGAGGGCCCGCTGATTCCATAATAGTCCCCGTAAAAGACACAGGGATAACCGCAAAGTCTAAGCAAGATAAGTGCATATGCCGATGGTTTAAACCAGTCCTTTACCCAAGACTCCAGTGATTCATGAGGTTGGGAGTCGTGGTTGTCGACAAAAGTGACGGCCTGTGCCGGATTGGTTTGGACGAGGGTATCATCAAAGATGGTTGAGAGGTCGAAGTCAGTCCCTGCTTTTGAAGCCTCGTGAAATTTATAATGAAGGGAAACATCGAACAAGTTGAGGTCATGATTGGTTTGATCTAAGTAAGTTTGACAAGCTTTAACATCCGCCTTCCAAAATTCGCCGACCATGAAGAAATGTTCCTTTGTATAAGGAATGAGTTCCTGTAGAAATCCGTTGATGAATTCATAATCAATATGTTTAACGGCGTCCAAACGAAAACCATCACACTTTAGCGTATCAACCATCCATTTTCCCCAGCTAATCATTTCCTGACGAACTTCTGGCAGACTGTAATCGATGTTGGCAAACATTAAATAATCATAGTTGCCGAATTCATCGATGACATGCTCATTCCAATGCTTATTTTCCCCTGTAATCCGATAAACACCCATCTTGTCGTTTTTGGCATCATAGTCCGTACCATTAAAATGAGTATGGTTCCACTTAAAATCAGAGTATTGATTTTTACGGCCTGGAAAATCGAATGTTGTCCAGCCTTCAATTTCAAATGGTTCTGAGATATCTTCCATGCGGTTGTCCGGATTGACTTCAATGACTTCAAATTTTTCGGTTCCATCAGCTCCTGCTTTGTGGTTCATGACTAAATCGATATAAACGCAAAGTCCGTAGTTATGACAGGTGGCTATCGCTTGAAGCAATTCATCTTTGGTCCCGTATTTGGTACGAACAGTTCCTTTTTGGTCAAATTCCCCCAAATCGTATCCGTCATATATTCCATATCCATTATCCCCAATGGATTGCCCTTTGGTGACTGGCGGAAGCCAAACGCAATCAATTCCTGTATCCTTCAACTTGGAGGCTGCATACTTCAATCTCTCCCAATGAGAACCATCCGCCTCAAGATGCCACTCGAAAAATTGCATCATCGTATGATTTCTTTTCATCCGTTCCCCCCCTGACACCGACACGTTTTGACAAAATTGAAGCTGAACGATCGGATAAAGTAATAGTGAAAATCTTTACCCTCTAATTTCAAATGATAAACAAGTAAACAATCCCTCTGAATAGAGGTTCATTTACCTCTCTATTTTACTATTTTATACCAATTAAGGGTATTTTATATTGATTAGCAGCTAAAAAATAATAAAAGGTCGAGGAATAATCCGGTTAAAGTATAAGGAAAGCGGAAAACGATATATTTAAGGTTTCGGTCTAAAGTCATCGGCGAAGGTAATGGAAGACTTTACGCCAATTCAATAAAAAGAATCCCAATATCATTTTAAAAGAACATAGCACTTTCGCATATTCCATTATAGGGCCCCTTAATTGAATAACATGACTAATATTAATAAATAACAATAATGCAAGGTGCTTTTTAAGTTGTGGTTACTGTCAAAAAGCATACCATTCCCGCCGCCCTTCAAATATTCTTTGATGACTCCTCATTTCAATGATTTTCATCTTCATTTAGCTTAGAAACACCATCTTTATAAAACCTTTTCTGTTCAATTTATAAATAGGGACCAAGCCCCAGTTTTAACCTTTTCTTAATTTTGTTGGAAATTACTAGAAGAAAAATGAGCGGATTTACTCATTGAGAATAATTATCATTATCAGTAGAATGAATTGCATGATAATGATAATTATTCTCAATTAATTCAATACATGGAGGCTCACTATGATAACGAACATGCTTACAAAAAATGATCAATTACTGGAACAACAAAACACAAGGGAATCAAATGCCCGATCTTATCCTAGAAGATTACCCATGGCCATCGATCAAGCGGAGGGAATTTATCTAACAGACATGGATGGAAAAAGATATATTGATTTTCTTGCCGGTGCTGGAACATTAGCACTTGGACACAATCATCCGGCTGTGCTTGAAGCAATGGAAAAAGTTCTTAAGGATAAACGGCCTTTACATACATTGGACTTTACGACGCCAATCAAAGAGCAGTTCGTTGATGAAATTTTTGAAAGTCTGCCTGAAGAATTCAGAAAAAATGCAAAAATTCAATTCTGTGGTCCTACTGGCGGAGATGCCATCGAGGCAGCACTTAAATTAGTTAAAACAGCCACAGGCAACAGAAGTATTTTATCCTTCCAAGGAGCTTACCATGGGGCAACCCATGCAACCATGTCAATCAGCGGTAATACAAAACCGAAGGAAAAAATACAAGGGTTAATGCCCAATGTACATTTTCTGCCGTATCCCTATCAATATCGCTGTCCCTTTGGAATTGGCGGAGAAGAGAGTCATAAAATCAGTAGTCAGTATATCGAAAATCTACTAAACGATCCTGAGTCCGGTTTATTGGCACCTGCAGGAATGATTTTAGAGGCAGTACAAGGAGAGGGTGGTTCCATTCCCGCTCCAATTCCATGGCTTAAGGAAATCAGAAGAATAACAAAAGAGAAGGGCATTCCGCTAATTATCGACGAAGTTCAATCCGGTATCGGCCGGACAGGGAAAATGTTTGCCTTTGAACATGCAGGGATCATTCCGGATGTTCTGGTCTTATCAAAAGCAATAGGCGGGAGTCTTCCATTATCGGTTGTGATTTATAACAAAGAGTTGGACCTATGGTCTCCAGGTGCACATATCGGTACGTTCCGTGGAAATCAATTGGCGATGGCAGCGGGAACAGCAACTTTAAAGTACATAAAAGAGACGAATCTTGTGGATCATGCCGCTAAAATGGGAGAAACCTTAAATAATATTCTTAAAGATTTGCAAAAGGATATTCAGCAAATCGGGGATGTTAGAGGTCGTGGATTAATGGTCGGTGTGGAAATGGTCAACCATGAAGAACCGCAAAACGCTAATGGAAGCTATCCAGCTGATTCTAAACTTGCCAGTGCCATTCAGCAGGAATGTTTTCAAAGAGGGTTGATTCTGGAAGTTGGCGGCAGACATGGAAGTGTAGTGAGGTTCTTGCCTCCATTGATCGTAACGGAATCCCAGCTTTCTGAAGCCACTGGAATTTTTGAACAGGCTGTTCGTGCAGCTGTTGCTAGAGGGTGAATGATCAATGATCGAAATGATAAATAAAACTGATTTTGCTTATTCTCCATTATTCTTGAACAACGAAGAAGGTTTCAATAACTATAGCCAGTCATTAAAAATCATAGAAAAAAAGCTGACGAATTTTTTAAAAGGGAACAATTCAGCTTACTCTGGGAAAAAACCGAATGAAATAGAAGCAAGATTAAACGAGGTGACCCTCGCTTCTCTAAAAGGGGAGACAATGGGGGCAGTAGCTGCTGAGCTTGCAGAGTTTGTTATCAATGACAGCATCAATGTACACAGCCCTACTTGTATCGGACATTTGCATTGCCCGACACTAATACCTGCAGTGGCTGCCGAAATGATTATCGGTACGTTGAATCAATCCATGGATTCATGGGATCAAAGTTCAACGGCAACCTTCGTTGAAGAGCGTTTAATAGATTGGCTGTGCAGTCAGGTAGGGTTACCTGAACAAGCGGATGGGATTTTCACAAGCGGTGGAACCCAATCTAATTATATGGGACTGCTATTGGCGAGGGACGCTTATTGTAAGCGTTACTGGGAGGTGGATGTTCAACAGCATGGCTTGCCAGTCGAGGCGAAAAAATTGCGGATTTTATGCTCCGAGGCTGCCCACTTTACAGTTCGTAAATCAGCGGCACAGCTGGGACTTGGAGAACAGGCAGTGATCACGGTTAAAACGGATTCAAATCATCGTATGTCTATGGATGAATTAAATCACCAGTTACTGCTTTTAGAGGAACAGGGTTTACTTCCATTCGCTATTGTTGCTACTTGTGGAACAACGGATTTCGGTTCAATCGATCCATTACATGAAGTATCCGTAGCAGCAAGGAAGAATGGGATATGGCTGCATGTGGACGCCGCATATGGCGGCGCGATGATATTAAGTAAGGATTACAAAGAGCTAATCAGCGGAATTGAACGGGCAGACTCGATTACGATTGATTTTCACAAATTATTCTATCAGCCCATCAGTTGTGGTGCCTTTCTTGTCTCGGACACCAACTCATTTCAATATATTCAGCATCACGCCGATTACTTGAATCCACAGGAAGATGAAGCCGAGGGCATGGTTCACTTAGTCAATAAATCGGTTCAAACGACGAGAAGGTTCGATGCACTGAAACTTTGGATGTCATTGAAGGTTGTCGGACTGGATACCTTTTCTGAAATGATTGACTATACTTGTCATCTTGCACGTGAAGTGGCTGTAAAGATCGATCAAGAGGAAGGATTCAGTGTATTAAATAAAGACCCTGAATTGAATGCGGTTGTATTCCGTTATAATCCCGAGGGAGAAAGTGATCAGTTAGTAAACCTATTAAATAAACAGATTCAGCAAGAATTACTAAAAAGCGGACGGGCATTTTTAGCAAAAACGCGTTTTGACGGACAGGTGTATTTAAAAATGACACTATTGAATCCAATGACAAAGCTTGAACACATAGAGGGAATTTTAGACGAAATCCGAGTATTAGGTGAAATGTTCAAGATGATGGAGGAATGAAGATGAATGGTAAGCAGATAGCTGAAAGGGCGACGATGCAAAGCTTTCTGAATTGTTATTTCCGGGAAACCGGAAATTGCAGTTTGGAAGAAACGAAGAACTGGCCTGATTTGGAGGGGTCTATTCCAGATTCATTATTAGTCAGTAATCTCTTATCCCAAGATATTGCATTGCTAGTTCCATTGAAATATTGGTCTGAAACGGGGCGTCATATTTTTACCTTCCCGATATACTACCAAAATGCATCCAAACAAGTGCATGAATTAGATTACGTGACAATGGTCTCGATTGTTTCCAAAGAATTATTGAATGAGCAGGGCCGAACGGATAGTGAAGATGAATTGATGCTGCGTGTCATCCTGAGCAGCCAAAATATTCAACGGTATGTGGAAGCAAGGACAGAAGATGCTGATGCGCTTAAAAGTCCTGATTTTACCTATATCGAAGCGGAGCAGTCGCTATTATTTGGGCACCTGTTCCATCCTACACCGAAAAGTAAGCAGGGCATTTCAGAAAAAGATGAATGGATCTATTCACCCGAATTAAAAGGTGAGTTTCAGCTGCACTACTTCCTGGCAGAGTCTTCGATCGTCATCCAAGATTCTAGTGAAGTCCGATCGGCAAGTGAAATCATTAAACAGGAATTAGCCGGTGACTTGGAGATTTCCAGTGAATTCCGTGACACGTATTGCCAAAAGGAAAGCCGGTATAGCATTATCCCAGCACATCCGCTCCAGGCAAAGTTGCTTATCGAAAAAGAGGAAGTTAAGAGGCTAATCGAGCAAGGAACACTAATTTATGTTGGACCGCTTGGAAAAAAATTCACGGCTACCTCTTCTTTTAGAACGGTATATAGTGCCACATCGAGATATATGTACAAATTTTCCGTTCCGGTCAAAATCACGAATTCGTTACGAGCAAATCTGCAAAAAGAACTTGATCGTGGTGTGGAAATTGCTAAATTAATAGATTCAAAAGTCGGAGACGTGCTAAAAGAACAGCATCCCTCCTTCCGTATTATTAAGGACCCTGCTTATCTAACGATCAAAACAACAGAACAAGAATCAGGATTCGATATTGATATTCGGGAAAACCCTTTTTATGAAAACAATAAACAAACAAGCCTGATTGCAGGCTTATGTCAGGATAATGCCTATGGTGGACCATCGAGGCTTGGAGCGATCATCCGCAAATTATCAGCTGATGAAAACCGCAGTACCGAAGAGGTAAGTAAGGATTGGTTCAAAACTTATCTTTCAATGACATTAAAACCGATGCTTTGGCTATATGAAGTATATGGAATCGTTTTAGAAGCCCATCAACAAAATTCCATTATTCAACTTCAAGATGGGTATCCATCCACTTTTTATTATCGCGATAATCAAGGGTATTACTATTGTGAGTCCAAAGTAGACAGGCTTTTGAATATCCTGCCTGAACTAAGTGAAAAAAGCTTCACGATTTGTTCTGATGAAGTCGCTGAAGAAAGACTGCAATACTATTTCTTTTTTAATCACCTATTAGGCTTGATCAATAATTTTGGTACGGAAGGATTAGCATCAGAGAAAACCCTGTTACAGCTCGTTCAGGAACAACTTGAAACAACCAGCAGGGAAAGTGAAGATGAAGGGTTGAATCGAGTTGTTTCAAGGTTGCTTCATGCCAGGGAGTTATCTTGTAAGGCTAATTTACTGACGCGATTTCATGATATGGATGAGCTTGTTGGTTCACTTGAGACGCAATCCGTTTATACAATCATTGAAAATCCGTTCGCGCAGGGGGTTTTAGCTGTCCATGAAAAATAGTTATGAAGAAAAGCTGACGGACTGTAATAACCAGCTTTCATTTGTCCAAGTTGAATTTGAGAGGGATTTAGATACACTGCATAAATGGATGCATGAAGATCATGTGATACCTTACTGGAATTTGAATGTCACAAAAGAAAAGTTTGCTGTTCATTTGCAAAAGGCATTGGCTGATGCACACCAAACACTCTATTTAGGCTGCCTGGACTCAATCCCAATGAGCTATTGGGAATCGTATTGGGTAAAAGGCGATATCATCGAAGATTATTATCAGTCTGAAGAGGGAGATCAAGGCATTCATTTACTCATAGGTGATCCGGATTACCTGGGAAAAGGACTGGCTTTGCCGTTTTTACGTGCAATGGTGAAATACCAACTACTTACTGCTAGAACAAAAAAGGTGATGGCAGAACCGGATATCCGGAACGCAAAGATGATTCATCTATTTGAAAAGTGCGGGTTTACCCCAATTAAAGAAATTGAGCTCCCTGACAAAACAGCATTACTCATGTCATGTACACGGGAGAATTTCGAAAGGAAGTGGAAGTATGGAGAAGCAACAATCTATCTATGACTTGGTAGGGATAGGGATAGGTCCCTTTAACCTTGGACTTGCAGCCCTTTTGGAGAAAACCCCGGAGTTGAATGCCGTTTTTTTTGAGAAAAAGCAGGAATTTAATTGGCATGAAGGGATGCTGTTGGAGGGGACAACTCTGCAGGTACCGTTCTTTGCTGATCTAGTCAGCATGGCAGATGTGACAAGTCGATATAGTTACCTGAATTATTTACAGCAGCATGATCGGCTCTATCATTTCTACTTCCTTGAAAAATTCTTGATTCCACGAAAAGAATATAACGACTATTGCCGCTGGACTGCCAATCAACTTGATAGCTGCTGTTTTGGGAAAGCGGTGGAGACGGTGGAGTATATAGGGGATCAAGATGAAACCTTCTATCAAATCAGTGTAAGGGATGAACAAACACAAAAGATCGAAGTCTATTATAGCCGCCATGTAGTCATGGGAATTGGAAGTGCCCCGACTGTGCCGGCTGCATTTAGTCCATATAAAGGAGAGAGCATCCTTCATTCGGCCGATTATTTACGGAACAAAGAAAATGTCCTGAAGAAAAAATCCATTACGGTTGTCGGATCTGGACAGAGTGCGGCCGAGGTCTTTGAAGATCTTCTGAATGAGCAGGATAAGCATGGTTACCAGCTAAACTGGTATACAAGGTCAAAAGGATTTTTCCCTATGGAATATTCAAAACTTGGGTTGGAATACTTCACACCGGATTACCTTGATTTCTTTTATCGGCTGCCTCAGGAAAAGAAGGATGACATTTTACCAAAACAAGACCTCTTGTATAAAGGAATCAGCGCGACAACAATTGCGGCGATTTTTGACAAGATGTATGAAAAATCGATTGGAAATGCAGAACTTTCCATTGAACTTAGGGCGATGACGGAAGTTGCATCCGTAGAGCCAACTGAAAATGGCTGGACATTGAAATGTTCACAATGGGTGGAAGAAAGTGAATTTGATGTGGATACAGAGGCTGTTGTTTTTGGAACGGGCTATAAATCGACCGTTCCGGCATTTCTTGACACGATGGAAGAGCTTATAATCCGCGATGATTTGGGCCGTCTTGCAATAACGAAAGACTATCGGGTTGGAACGACCATCTCAACAGCGAATCATCTTTTTATTCAAAATGGCGAGGTACATACGCATGGCGTGGGAGCACCGGATCTCGGCTTAGGGGCATTCCGAAATTCCATTATTATCAATCAATTGGCAGGTAAAGAAGTTTATCCATCCGAGCCTAAGGGAGCTTTTCAGTCATTCCGTGTAAAATCACCAGTCATGGCTTACTAAGAGAAGGGAAGGGGAGCATTATATGCAATTCATAAATGAAGTGGAACAGGCAGTTTCGGAAAAAAATTGGTCGATAGTAAACCAAAACCTGCTGGCCAAGATGATTTCTGAATATATGTATGAAGATATGGTCCATCCAGCTGTATTGAAAGAAAATGAAGCAGGGAACCTATATGAGTTAAAGATTAATGAGGGGAAGTCTTATCAATTTTTGGCTTCGCCCCGTCTTTTTGACAGCTATGAAGTACAGGCTGAGTCGATCCAGGTATGTGAAATGGAAGGCTTTACCCAGGCCAATGATGCTATTCAATTCATTTTAGACATTCAGCCGTTAATTGGGATGACTGCAGAAACAACAGGACATTTAATCAAGGAATTCCATCATACGCTGCTTGCGGACCTCCAATTGCTATCCAAACCTGGACAAGACGCGGATGATTTAGTCGAACTGGACTATGCGTTACTCGAAGGAGAAATGAGCGGTCACCCTTGGATTGCTTATAACAAGGGAAGAATCGGTTTCGATTTTGATGATTACTTGAAGTTTGCTCCAGAAAATCAAGAGAAAATTCAGCTATCGTGGATTGCTGTTCATAAAACAAGGGGTGCGTTCAATTCTATCCAAACGTTAGCTTATAAGCAATTGATGGAAAATGAACTAGATGATGAAACCCGAAAAGTATTTGCAAACAGATTGGCAGAGAAAGGGTTAAAGGTAGAAGACTATTTTTACCTGCCTATCCATGAATGGCAGTGGAAGAATGTAATCATCCAGAATTTTACCGATGACTTGGCTAAAGGGCTGATTGTAGCTTTGGGAAATGGTCCTGATGAGTATCTGCCGCAACAATCTATTCGGACATTCGTTAATGTATCGAATAAGAATAAACACCACGTCAAGCTGCCGATGAGCATTTTAAATACCCTAGTCTACCGTGGATTACCAGCGGAACGCACAGTCATTGCTCCAAAAATCACAGAGTATATCAAGAACATTTATGAAAATGATTCATTTTTGAAAGAGGAATGCAAAGTAGTGCTTCCTGGTGAAGTGGCCAGTTTAAACGTTGACCACCCGTATTTTTCCAAGCTAGAGAATGTACCCTATCAATATTTAGAGATGCTCGGCGGTATTTGGAGAGAAAGCATTTACAGTTATATGGAAGAAGGCGAAAAGCCGATTACGCTTGCGTCCCTTTTACATGTGGACAGCAAAGGGAAACCTTATGTGGAAAGCCTTATTGAAAAATCCGGATTGACTGCAGAAGTCTGGACAGCACAATTATTCGACGTCATTCTTTCACCATTGTTACATTTTATCTATCAATATGGATTGGTCTTCTCACCGCATGGCCAAAATACCATTTTAGTTTTGAAGGATTACAAGCCTCACCGATTGGCCATCAAGGATTTTGTAGATGATGTAAACGTCAGTGATCAGCCGCTTCCTGAATTGAGCAGCCTTCCTGATGATTTAAGAAAAGTACTGAGAAGTGAAACTCCTGAAGGACTGGTCCAATTCATTTTCACGGGACTATTCATCTGTCATTTCCGATATTTGTCCACACTTCTTATGAGAAGGAACCTATTGAATGAGAATGTCTTTTGGGAAGGTGTCGCTCGGGCAATCCTTACACATCAGCAAAAATTCCCTATGTTACAGGATCGTTTTGATACATTCAATTTCTTTGCGCCCAAATTAACAAAGCTCTGCCTCAATAGAAATCGGATGCTTCAATATGGATATAGCGACGGTGAAGACCGTCCGCATGCATCTGAATTTGGGCATGTTAATAATGCCCTTTATGAAAAGTTACCGGCAAAAACGCTTTAAAGTTAAACTTGCTCAGACTATTGAGACAGTTTCAGACAGTAGCCAAACTCGCTGAAAATCGAGTTTGGCTACTGTTTTTTATGGGTTTTACAATTAGACCGTTGATTTCCGCTCAAGAAACTCGCTTTCCGCGGGCGGTCATGGAGCCTCCGCGGGTCTCCTTTAGACATGCTTTTCCCGCAGGAGTCTCGTACACCTGTTCAAATTAACTTTGTTAAGCAGTTTATAGAGCGGTAATGGTTAACAAATATACGCATAAAAAAAGATTGTGTTATGCTTTTTGGTCCAAATTACCTAATAAATATCAACTGAATAGGACTTGCCGTCCATATGAATTGGTGATAAGCTAAATGTGTAAACGGTTACACAAAATTATTGAGGGTGATATATTGGCAACTATTCGGGATGTTGCAAAGGAAGCGGGGGTTTCCGTAGCAACTGTTTCAAGAGTGATAAATGACAGCGGATATGCACATGAAGACACAAAAAAGGTGGTCAGGGCTGCTGTTGAAAAGTTAAATTATAAACCGAATGAAGTGGCAAGATCCCTCTATAAACGTAAATCTAAATTGATTGGCTTGATTTTACCTGACATTACTAATCCCTTCTTTCCAGAAATGGCAAGGGGCGTTGAGGACTATCTGCAGAAATTTGGATATCGATTAATATTTGGGAATAGCGATGAAAAGCGAGATAAGGAAATAGAATATATTGAAACCTTTCTACAGAATAATGTAGTGGGCATGATTGCATCAACAAGTGAAGAAGCAAATGAAAATTTTGATAATCTGGAAATTCCCGTTGTCCTTCTTGATCGTACAGCAGAGGAGTTACCAGCCGTCTATTCGGACCAAAAAACAGGCGGTAAATTGGCTGCTCGTGTATTGCTCGATCGAGGTAGCAAAAACATCGTCCTTATCAGGGGACCAGTTGAAATAAAACCCGTATATGAACGGTACATTGCAGCATTGGAAGAATTGGAGCAAGCGGAAGTGAATGTTCGAGTCATGGATTCTTCCCTTACCCTTCAAGGTGGACAAATTTGTGCGAGACAGTTGTTTGAACAGTATCCGGAGACAGATGGAATCATTGCCTGTAATGATATTGTTGCAGCAGCCGCCCTACAAGAAATCTTGAAAAGGGGAATAAGAATTCCTGACGATATTCAATTGATCGGCTATGATGATATCGCATTTACAGCGTTATTACATCCTCCGCTATCGACAATTCGCCAGCCCGCCTATGAAATGGGGGCACAAGCAGCAAAATTGTTAATTAAAAAGATCAATCATGAAAAGATAGAAGAAACGCACAAAAAGCTCCCAGTTTCTTTTGTGGAAAGACAAACAACGAGAAGGAAGGCGGAGAAGCCATGATAAAAATTGCAGTAGTAGGAAGTTCTTCAATGGACTTAGTGGTAACATCAGCAAAGCGTCCTATAGCAGGGGAAACTGTTCTAGGAGATTCTTTTATAACAGTTCCTGGAGGAAAAGGAGCCAATCAGGCTGTGGCCGCAGCGCGCCTTGGTGCGGAAGTAACAATGATTGGATGTGTAGGAGATGATATTTATGGGGAAATCATCTTAGAAAACCTGAAAAAAAATCGTGTATCCACGAAGTATGTGGAACCGGTTACAGGGTCTGCCTCGGGAACCGCCCACATTATCCTTTCAGAAGGGGATAACAGTATTATTGTCGTAAAAGGAGCTAATGATTTCATCACTCCTGGATATGTACAAAAGGCGAAAAAAGTTATTGAGGAAGCGGATATCATCATGGTTCAGCAGGAAATACCAGAGGAAACTGTTTTATACCTTGCTGAATTATGTGAAAAACTCCAAAAGAGATTACTTTTAAACCCAGCACCTGCACGTAAGATAAGCGAGGCTGTTATTAAACATTCATCATTCATTACACCAAATGAACATGAATTCGAAATATTATTCGATGGAAGAGACCGGACAGAAGTTTTAACTGAGTATCCAAATAAATTATTCATTACCGAAGGCAAAAATGGCGTCCGTTATTTTGACGGGCACGAAGAGAAGGTTGTCCCAAGCTTTGTGGTTGAAGCTGTAGATACAACAGGCGCAGGAGATACATTCAATGCGGCACTCGCGGTTGCTGTTGCAGAAGGAAAAAGTTTTGACGACTGTCTGTTATTCGCAAACCGGGCTGCCTCTATTTCTGTAACGAAGTTAGGAGCTCAAGGTGGCATGCCGACAAGGGAAGAAGTCGAAAGGAGCTTTGAAGCATGAAACGTCATGGAATCATCAATAGTTCAATAGCCAAAGTTCTTGTTGACCTTGGGCATACGGATTATATTGTCATAGGTGATTGCGGCCTCCCGGTCCCTTCAGGAGTGCTTAAAATAGATTTAGCCTTAACGCCTGGAACGCCTTCATTTCAAGAAGTTGTTCGTGCTGTTCATGAAGATATGGTAGTCGAGAAAGCGATTGCTGCCACTGAGGTGAAAGAGAACAATTCAAAGCAGCATCAATATATGGAACAGCAATTCGGAAATGCGATTGAATATGTTTCCCATGAGGATTTTAAAAGGATGACAAGTAAAGCAAAAGCAGTAATCCGTACAGGAGAAACGACACCGTATTCAAACTGTATTTTGCAGTCTGGAGTATTTTTTTAAAGAAAAGAGGTGAAGAGCATGCAAATTGAAATGAACAATATTTATAAAGCATTTGGTCAAAACAAGGTATTGGAAGGCGTTCAGTTTTCTTTAGAGGCTGGAGAAGTCCACGCACTTATGGGGGAAAATGGAGCCGGGAAATCTACCTTGATGAACATTTTGACGGGGCTGCATAAGCATGATCAAGGGACTATTGAGATTAATGGTAAAGAAACCTCATTTAAGGATTCAAAGGAAGCGGAAGAAGCGGGAATGGCCTTTATCCGTCAGGAATTGAACATTTGGCCGGAAATGACGGTGCTAGAGAATTTATTTATCGGCAAGGAAATGGTGAATGCCTTCGGTGTCCTGAAGACGAAACAAATGAAAGCGCGTGCAAACGAGATTTTTAAAACACTAAATATTTCCCTTCCTTTTGATAAGGAAGCCGGATTTTGTTCTGTCGGAGAACAGCAAATGATTGAAATTTCCAAGGCGTTGATGACGGATGCGGAAGTCATCATCATGGACGAGCCCACAGCAGCTTTAACCGATAGAGAAATCGAGAAGCTCTTTGAAGTAATGAAGGGCCTTACCAAAAAAGGTGTGTCTCTTGTTTACATCTCTCACCGAATGGAAGAAATCTTTGCCATTTGTGACAGAATCACAGTGATGCGTGATGGAAAAACTGTCGATACGAAAAGAATTGTAGATACAAATTTCGATGAAGTTGTTCAAAAGATGGTTGGCCGAGAGCTAGAGGATCGTTTCCCTCATCGTGAAGCCCATCTCGGCGAAGTGGTCATTGATGTAAAAGGTTTAACTAAAAAGGGGCTTTTTGAAGATATCCACTTCGCTGTACGAAAAGGTGAGATTGTCGGTGTGGCCGGATTAATGGGAGCGGGCAGAACAGAAATAATGCGTGCCCTTTTCGGGGTCGATCAAATAGACAGCGGTGAGATTGCTGTTGAAGGTAAGAAAGTTTCTATACGAAAACCAACGGATGCAGTTCGCTATGGTTTAGCTTTCATCACGGAAAACCGTAAAGAAGAGGGCTTGATCCTGGACTTTTCAGTACGGGAAAATATCGGCCTGCCGAATTTAAAAAGCTTTGCCCCTAGTGGACTCGTAAAAACGGAAGATGAGAAAAAATTTGCAGAGATGATGATCAAGCGTCTTCATGTGAAAACATCCTCTACAGAAACGATCATCGGTAATTTATCCGGAGGAAATCAACAAAAGGTGGTAATAGCCAAATGGATCGGCACCTCCCCTAAAGTTTTAATTATGGATGAACCGACCCGAGGTATAGATGTTGGTGCAAAACGTGAAATTTACGAGTTGATGAATGAATTGACGGAGCGAGGCATCGCCATCATCATGGTTTCGTCAGAACTTCCGGAAATCATTGGAATGAGTGATCGAATCCTTGTGGTCCACGAAGGTAAGATTGCTGGGGAATTGTTAAAGCAGGAAGCGACGCAAGAAAAAATTATGGCATTGGCGACAGGAGGGAACTAGGATGAAACTTGAGGCAACAGGGAAAAGCGGGATTTGGCAGAAATTTGGACCTTTACTCGCCTTGGTACTATTATTTGTCGTAATAACCGTTTTAAATCCATCATTCATGGAACCGAATAATATTTTGAATTTATTGCGTCAAACCTCCATCAATGCGCTTATTGCATTTGGGATGACCTTTATCATTTTAACAGGCGGAATTGATTTGTCCGTCGGTTCCATTTTAGCTCTATCCAGCGCACTTATGGCTGGTATGATGGTCTCGGGATTAGATCCGATTTTAGCAATATTAGTAGGCATTCTACTAGGTGCAATAATGGGTGTAATCAATGGGATTCTCGTTTCAAAAGGAAAAATGGCCCCTTTCATCGTAACACTGGCCACCATGACGATTTTCCGTGGATTAACGCTTGTGTATACGGATGGAAAGCCAATTACTGGAATTGGCGATTCTGAAATGTTCCAAATGCTTGGGAGAGGTTACTTCCTCGGCCTGCCTGTACCGGCCGTTGTGATGGTTATCGCTTTCATCATCCTATGGTTCCTGCTTCATAAAACATCATTTGGCCGTAAAACATATGCTATTGGCGGAAATGAAAGGGCTTCCCGTATTTCGGGGATTAAAGTGGACCGAGTCAAGGTGGCCATATACGGTCTGGCCGGTACGATGGCAGCAATTGCCGGTGCCATTCTAACATCCCGTCTGAATTCGGCACAGCCAACCGCAGGCCAATCCTATGAAATGGATGCTATCGCAGCCGTGGTGCTAGGCGGAACGAGCCTTTCAGGCGGTAAAGGACGGTTGTTCGGTACGCTGGTGGGTGTCCTGATCATCGGTACCTTGAATAACGGCATGAATTTACTTGGTGTATCCTCTTTCTACCAACAAGTGGTAAAAGGTGCAGTTATATTAATCGCGGTCTTACTTGACCGTAAAAAATCATAAGCAGAGGTGTAATCAATGAAAAAAATAGTATCGATCATCATGGTCCTTTCTTTAATGGTCTTAGCTGCCTGTTCAATGGATTCTGGTCAAAAAGATGATAAAAAAGAAAAGAAAGATTCCATGAAAGACGTGAAAGTCGGAGTCAGCATCTCTACTTTAAACAACCCATTCTTCGTTTCCTTAAAAGATGGTATTGAAAAAGAAGCAAAAGAAAAAGGCATGAAAGTCTCGGTTGTTGACGCCCAAGATGATACGGCAAAACAAATTAGCGGGATTGAAGATTTAATTCTTCAAAAGGTGGATGTCCTTCTTGTGAATCCAACTGACTCTGCGGCAATATCTTCTGCTGTTCAATCAGCAAATGAAGCGGGCATTCCCGTAATTACGATTGACCGCTCTTCCGACGAGGGCGATATCGAAACATTCATCGCGTCCGACAATGTGGCTGGCGGGGAAATGGCTGCAGAATACCTAGTTAAAGAGCTTGGCGAAAAAGCAAAAGTAGTAGAGCTAGAAGGTGTTTCAGGTGCATCAGCAACTCGGGAACGTGGGAAAGGGTTCCACAATATTGCTGACAAGCAATTAGAAGTCCTGACAAGTCAGACGGCAGAATTTGACCGCACAAAAGGTCTTAACGTTATGGAAAATATCCTACAAGGTAAAAAGGACATCCAAGCGGTGTTCGCTCATAATGACGAAATGGCGCTAGGAGCCATTGAAGCAATCAAGGCAGCAGGAAAAGACATCATTGTTGTTGGTTTTGACGGAAATGATGATGCATTGAAAGCAGTTGAAAACGGTGAACTAAAAGCCACCATCGCCCAACAACCGGCACTTATCGGTGAAGAAGCGGTTAATGCGGCTGAAAAAATCTTAAAAGGCGACAAAGTGGATGACACAATATCGGTTCCATTGAAATTGGTCACCAAAGAATGATTGTTACCCAAACAAAAAGAGTGCCGGAACTTTTCCAGCACTCTTTTTTGTAGTAAGAAAGAAATATTTTGAATCCCATTGATGTTATCTGATTGTGGTTATTCAGCTCAGATTGATATGAATAATTACCTAAAAGATGTGATCACTCTTTTACCAAAAATAAGGCGGCCCATGTTGGGACCGCCTCCTGATATTTAACTTATTATTAGAGTATGCCTTGAGTCAGCATAGCATCTGCTACTTTAAGGAATCCCGCAATGTTGGCTCCGACAACTAAGTTACCAGGTTCACCATATGCTTCTGCTGCCTCTACGCTGTTTTTATAAATATTTTTCATGATACCGTGCAGTTTCGTATCGACTTCTTCAAATGTCCAAGGCATTCTAGCACTGTTTTGGGCCATTTCAAGTGCAGAAACGGCAACACCACCTGCGTTGGCGGCTTTGGCTGGTCCGAATAGGATACCGTTATTAAGGAATACGTCAATAGCCTCAAGAGTTGATGGCATGTTAGCACCTTCGCCGATTGCTTTCACGTTGTTTTTAACAAGCAATTTTGCTGCTTCTTCATCAATTTCATTTTGTGTTGCACAAGGAAGGGCGATATCGCATGGTACAGACCAAATTCCATAGCATCCTTCATTGTATTCAGCTTCGGGATGAGCATCGACATATTCGCTCAAACGTTTTCTTTCTACTTCTTTTAAACGTTTAACTGTATCTAGATTCAGACCATTTTTGTCATATATATAGCCATTAGAGTCGCTGCATGCAACAACTTTAGCACCCAGCTGTGCAGCTTTTTCAATGGCATAAATGGATACATTACCTGATCCGGAAATAACAACTGTGCTGCCATTGAATTGTAATCCTTTGTCTTTTAGCATTTCTTCGACAAAGTAAACGGTTCCGTATCCAGTCGCTTCTGTACGGGCTAAGCTTCCGCCGTAACTTATGCCCTTACCAGTTAAAATACCTGCATGGTAGCTGCCTTGAATCTTTTTATACTGACCGAATAGATAACCGATTTCTCGAGCGCCTACTCCGATATCCCCTGCCGGTACGTCTGTATCCGGACCGATATAGCGAGCCAGTTCTGACATGAAGCTTTGGCAAAAACGCATGATTTCAGCGTCTGATTTTCCTTTTGGATCGAAGTCAGATCCGCCTTTTCCTCCGCCAATTGGCTGTCCTGTAAGCGAATTTTTAAAGATTTGCTCGAAACCAAGGAACTTGATAATACTGGAGTTTACTGTCGGATGGAAACGTAGACCGCCTTTAAATGGCCCAATGGAACTGTTGAATTGCACGCGGAAACCACGGTTGACTTGTACATTTCCAAGATCATCAACCCAAGAGACACGGAAGGTAATCATTCTTTCTGGCTCAACGAGTCTTTCTAAAACCCCACTTTTCATATAAATAGGGTGTTTTGAAAATACGGGTACTAATGAAAGCAATATTTCTTTTACGGCTTGATGGAATTCACTTTCGTGAGGATTACGCTCCTTTACCTGTGCGTATACTTGACTTACAAACTCTTTGGCAACTTGTAATTCCTCTTGCTCAACTTCATGTGACGTTGTCATTAATTTTTCTCCCCTTTTATGGTAATAAAGTCATGAAAATATATTTGAATTTATATATACGTTTTTATGTGATACTTTAAATATATAATTCAATTTTGAAAGAAACAATCTGAATATTAGATAAATAACATGCTGTTTTGATATGAAAGAAGGAGCTTACATTGGAGTTAAGACAAATCGAATATTTCATTGAAGTCGCAAAGCGTGAACATATGACGGAAGCAGCAGTGGCTTTGCATGTTGCCCAGTCTGCAGTTAGTCGTCAAATTTATAATTTAGAAGAAGAATTAGGTGTGCCTTTATTTATCCGCGAAGGCCGGAAGATTAAGCTGACACATATAGGGCATACATTTTTAACGAATATGGAACAAGCTATGGATATAATTGATCGTTCAAAGCGTGAGCTGGCTGAGAGCTTAAATCCGGAAAAAGGGACAATTCGTATTGGCTTTCCAAGTAGTTTAGCTTCCTATATATTGCCAAAGGTTATTTCTGATTTCAGAGAGAGTTACCCGCAAGCGAAGTTCACCTTGAAACAAGGCTCATATCGCTACCTGATCGATTCTGTTATAAAAGGAAATATTAACATGGCCTTAATTGGACCTCTGCCGGCGAACGAAAAGAAAATTCACGGAGAAACTCTATTTATTGAGAACTTAGTTGCTCTTTTGTCAGAAAGTCATCCTTTGGCCTTGAAGAAGTCATTAAACTTAAATGAGCTTAAAGGAAATCCGTTCATCGTATATCCTAAGGGGTATGTTTTACGTGATATTGTAATGAAGGCATGTAAACTGCACGGTTTCGAGCCAGAAGTTGCATTTGAAGGAAAAGATACTGATGCTATTAAAGGTCTAGTGGCAGCAGGACTTGGTGTAACCTTAATACCAGAAATCTCTCTGATTGACAGCTTGCCTCGTTTTACAGTTAGACTGCCGTTAGATGAACCATCCGTAACTAGGGCTGTAGGTGTTATTATTCCAACTGAAAGGGACTTAATGCCAACGGAGAAACTATTTTATCAATTCCTGAGAGACACTTTTGCAACTTTGGAAGGTTTTCAATAGAAGAATAGTAAAAAAGGCTGGGTGTAAGGGAATTCTTTATGAAAGATAACATTTATATCATAGTATAGAAGAGAATCCAATTTAAAAGGGTTCTTTTTTTTATAAAAGGAGGACTAATCCATAGTGTAAATATTTCAAACCTATATTGAAATAATGTATTACTATTCCGGGCTTAAAACCAGATACTTTAGAGTATTTTGGTAATAAAAGGACTAATTTATATTTAAATAATACAATATTGGATTTAATTATATATAAATGTGATATATACCCCTTTTTTGTAAGCGTTTTTATTTTATTAGAATAAAAATACTTCTTACATTATCAGAAAATTCATGTTATTATACGAAAAGACATTATAGGGAGCGGAGAAATAGGTAAGTATTTAATAATATGAATTACTTCATATTATTATTCTCTTATTATGTTAGTGGGATTGTTTGAGCCCTGCTTGTGAACTTAATAACAAGACGCTTAAGTAAACATAACTGGTGTACCTTTCTGAATAACAGGGATTTTTTAAGTCTATAAAATTGAATATTCTGATAAACGATAAGGGGTGGAGATAAAGTGAGCAAGAAAGAATACATCAGTGATCGAATGTACAAGGCATCAACAGGGATAGCCAACGCAGTTTTGGTAACATTAGGAATCGGGTTATTGTTTGAATCAATAGGGGGATATTTAGATTGGGAGGTCCTCCTGGCAATAGGAGGGGCCGCAAAGGTCTTGTTAGCCCCAGCTTTAGGAGCAGGTATCGCCTATCAGCTGGGAGGAAATTCATTAATTATCTTTAGCGCGATGGCCTCAAGTGCAGTTGGCGGTGCTGCCATTAACAGAACAGCTGAGGGTGCCTTCACGATTGTTACGGGTCAGCCACTAAGTGCCGTTCTGGCAGCGTTAATTGCAACTTATGTAGGTAAGCGCCTAATTGGCAAAACAAAGTTGGATATCATGGCCATCCCATTGGCGGCAGTTCTTGTCGGTGGGGTTTCTGGATATGGCCTAGCACTTGTTACGACACCATTCCTGACATGGTTAAGCAGTCAAATTACAGCGCAGGTTGAAGGTTCTCCATTAATTGGCTCCATGGTCATTGCATTGGTATGGAGCATTTTATTAATGACACCGGCTTCTTCAGCTGCTCTAGCGATAGCCCTACAGTTAGATCCTGTTTCTAGTGCGGCAGCTTTAATCGGATGTACCGTTCAATTTGTTGGATTCACTGTCATGTCTTATAAAGATAATGATATGGGTGGGTTCCTTGCACAGATGGTTGTTACGCCGAAAGTTCAATTTCCTAACTTAATCAAAAAACCATTATATGTCGTCCCGCCATTTGTAGCGGCAATCATTTGTGCTCCTATCGCTACGTTGGCATTCGATTTCCAAGTACCGTATGAGCTTGGAGGAATGGGCTTAAGTTCATTGATTGCCCCGATTGCTATCATTACGGGTCAAGGGTTGTACACATTCCTGGTTTATGTGGCGGTGGGTATGGTCTTGCCAGCTGTGATCACCCTTGCCTTACATCGAGTATTGAAGATGATGGGAAAAGTAAAGCCGGGAGATCTTCATTTAGAAGTATCATAATCAAAGATTTTGGAGAAACCAGTTTGGTGAAGGAACCAGGCTGGTTTTTATTTATAAAGGGATTAGGGTAAAATGGGGAGGAAAGCAATTGCATAGATAGGATGATATATATGGGAAAAGAAATAGATATAAAAGTGAAAGCTAAGTTTGTAAATAAAATCGCCAAAGGCTTTCCCCTGATTGCCAAAGAGTCAATAAGCAATCTCAATGACCTTCAAGATGAGGGATCTTTAGTGCGTTTGGTTGACGAGAACAATCGTTTTTTAGCGAAGGGGTATTATGGGAAACAGAATAAAGGTTATGGCTGGGTATTGACTCAAAAGGAGAATGATAAAATTGATCAATCATTTTTCGATGAAAAAATCAGTAATGCGTATGATTACCGAAAGCCATTTTTTGAAGATACTGAGACTACTGCTTTCCGCTTTTTCAATGGAGAAGGAGATGGGATTGGCGGATTAATTATTGATCATTACGATGGCCACTATGTTATCAGCTGGTACAGCAAAGGGATTTATTCATTTAAAGACTATATCATTAAGGCACTGCAGAATACGGTCGAGGTCAAGTCGATTTATCAGAAGAAACGATTTGATACGAAGGGGCAATATGTAGAAGAAGACGATTTTGTTATAGGGGAACAGCCGGAATTTCCGCTTCTTGTCAAGGAGAATGGGGTCCATTTCGCTGTCTATTTGAATGATGGGGCCATGGTAGGTGTCTTCCTTGATCAGCGTGAAGTAAGAAGGACTATTCGAGATAAATATGCAAAAGGGAAGTCCGTGCTGAATATGTTCTCTTACACTGGAGCATTTTCTGTATTTGCCGCTTTAGGCGGTTCCGTTAAAACGACTAGTGTGGACTTGGCGAATCGCAGTTTACCAAAGACGATCGAGCAGTTCAGTGTGAATGGAATTGATCCTGAAGCTCACAATATCGTGGTGATGGACGTATTTAAGTATTTTAAATATGCAGTGAAGAAGGCTTTGAAATTTGAAATGGTCATCCTCGATCCTCCCAGCTTTGCTAAATCGAAGAAGTTTACCTTCAGCGCCGGAAAAGACTATACGAATTTATTGAAGGATACCATTTCCATTACGGAAGACAATGGCATCATTATCGCATCAACTAATTGCAGTACGTTTGACATGAAAAAATTCAAGAACTTCATTGATGTTGCCTTCAGGGAGATGAATGGGAAATATGAGCTCATGGAAGAATTCTCATTGCCGGCTGATTTTAAAACAAGCTCGGAATATAAGGAAGGAAATTATTTAAAAGTAGTCTTCATTAAAAAAATTAAAGGATAAAGAAAGGCGTCCACAGTTCAAGCAGAGCTGTGAATGCCTTTTTTCATGAGAATGTTTCATGTGGAACGAGCGGATATTCGGATTCACTGGATAGGCCGTTCACTTTCCAATCCTTTCGATAAATGGAAAGAAGGCTTCGTGCGAATGCTGTAAGCCATGAAAAACTGAGCTGTATAGTAGGTGAGCATGATCAACGGCCCAGAAAAGGTAACATCATCGATAAATTTGTTCCAAGATAAAATGGAGTCCGAGATCACGAACAAGACCCCGCTGATGATTGCCGCGGTATTTCCGGTCATAAATGCCGCCCAGCCCATGAGGGAGATGACCGTTACATAACAGATTACAGGGATGATGAGGCTATTTTCACCTTTTTCAATTAAAGAAAGTACAATTTCACGACCGATCCAAGTGGAGTAAACACCAATTGGGAAAATCGTCGCGAATCGAAGCCATGAAAAGGTCCATAGTTTAAAGAAAGCGGAAATATAGAAAAGGTGGCCGATCAAGAAGGCGGAAAGCCCGATGACGAACCAGATCAACAATCCATCTCCAAGCATGCAAAAGAATAAACCAAGAAGTATTAAGGATTGATATCTATCCTGCCTTCGCCCTGTTGCGCCGGCATAGAGTAAAATCAATAACATGGGAACGATCTTGAACATGATCTTTATGGATAAAGGCTCTTCCGGTATCAAAAAAATATATAATAGTCCCGTGAAAAGGATGGCAGCAGGTAAGCATTTCAGTAACATTTAATTCCCTCCTTCAATCTTTAATTCTATGTGAGGGTAAGGAACCCCTTGTCAATTAAAAAAAGGTTTGAAAGAAATTAGTGAAAATGAAAAAAACTGACTCCTGATTAACCAGGAGTCAGTTCTTATATCTTAGATTATACCGCCGATTTTTCTTTAATGAATGCTTGTTTTAACCAGTTTTTTCCTTCAACAAGCCGCGTGACAAGCATAGCACAAACCGTGTTTCCTGTTGAGTTAAGCAATGTAGCAGGAGCATCGATAATCGTGGATATAACCGCAATGATCGGCAGAACTTCAACAGGAAAGCCGAATACACTAAGAATCAGCATTTCCCCAATCATGCCGCCCCCAGGAATGGCACCCATAACGGCTCCAACCAAAAAGGCAACAGCAAGTATACTTAAAATGCTTGAAATGCTTGTCATATCCTTTCCAAATAAGCTGAATAGGAAAACGATTTTCAATACCCCTCCGAATACAGAACCATCTTTATGAGTGTTGGCTCCGAGTGGGATGACAGTCTCCGCTATATCCTTTGGCACGCCCATTTTCTTGACCGATTCCAGATTTGCTGGAATTGATGCGGCACTGGAACAAGTTGCAATTGCTGTAATGGAAGGTGCCAGGGCATTTTTCCAAAATAGGTTAACTCCTTCTTTTCCACCTGCGATAAAGGCATACAAAGTGAAGAAGCCAAAATAATAAATCAAAGCTAAGACTAGATAAAGAATGAAAGTTCGAGCATAGCCTTCTAAAATCTGCGGCCCAAGCTGCCCGATAACCGTAGCAAAATAAGCACCAAGACCAATTGGAGCATAGTACATGACGATTTTAACGACTTTCATCATGACAGCTGTACCCGCTGTCAAAAACTCAGTAATCGGCCTTGCCTTCTCACCGACCAATGCAGTGGAAAGCCCGATTAATACTGAGAAAACGATAAGTTGAAGCATATTGCTTCTGGATAACAGTTCTGGGAAATCAGATACGGTTACTGTGTTGACCAGTTGACTGAAGAAAGAAACTTCCTCAATGGGCTCTTCAGAGGAACTGTTTTCCATCAGTTCTTTAATGGCTGTTGTATCTGTGCCTTCCAAGGGATTGATGATGGTTGTCCCAATAAACCCAATGACGGCAGCTAAAGCGGCAGTTGTCAGGAAGACGACAACGATACTGCCCATGATTTTCCCGAGACGCTTCATTCCGCTCATATTGGCAATCGCTGAAGCAATGCTGAAAAATACCAATGGCACAATGATCGTGAACATAAGATTTAGAAATAAGTCCCCTAGCGGCTGTATGACCGAGGTTTTCTCACCGAAAACGACGCCCGCTATCCCGCCGATAATAATGGCAGTGAGAAGTATTAAGGAGGATCGATAGTTTTTGAAAAAGCCCTTCATAAAAGTTCCGTCCTTTCAGGTGAAGATATCAATAAAAATATACTTCATTATCAACTCTAAAATGAGGTTTGACAATATATTTTTATAGGAAGGAATGTTAAAAGATGAAACACAATAAATAATAGGGAATGGATTTGAAAATATCGTGAAGGAGGGATGGAATGGCATTTATTGAGGTGGAAGAAGGCGTTCGGCTGTTTTATGAAGAAAAGGGCCAGGGAAGACCAATTATTTTTATCCATGGTGTGTGGATGAGCAGCCGGTTCTTTGGAAGGCAAGTTCGGTACTTTTCAGAAAAATATAGAGTGATCTTACTTGATTTAAGAAGCCATGGCCAGTCAAATCATGTTCATTACGGGAATACGGTCTCCGCTTATGCAAAAGATCTTCATGCGTTCATTGGTAAACTGGAATTAAAGGATGTCATACTCGTAGGCTGGTCCATGGGGGCTTTTGTCGTCTGGGATTATCTCAAGCAATTCGGTGAGGGAAATATTCATTCAACTGTGATTGTCGATGAATTGGCGTCTGACTTTAAGTGGCCCGACTTTAATATTGGTGCATTTGATATTGACACGTTGATTGCCCTCATGACTGAAATTCAAACGAACCGTTCCCCATTTTTACAAAGCTTCCTTGCCTCCATGTTTAAAAATGAATTATCTGTAGCGGATGCAAGCTGGATGCTCGGGGAAGTGACCAAAATGCCAGAATCCATTGCCAGTGCGATTCTATTTGATCAATCGATTGTCGACTATCGTGAATTCTTGCCAAAAATCAATGTTCCCACACTTCTCTGTTTTGGAAGGCTTGAAAAAGTCATCCCGGTAGCTGCAGGAGAACATTTGCTTAAGAACATTCCGAATTCCGAACTAGTAATCTTTGAAGATAGTTGCCATTGTCCATTCATTGAAGAAAGCGCCTTGTTTAATGAAACCGTGGATGGTTTTATACAAAAAGGAGTGTAGAGGTACAGGATATACTGGATGATGACAGTATATTATAAAGGAATGCAGGCCTCGTGTCTGCATTCATTTTTCATTATAAATACTTCACTTACTATTGAATTTTTCTATTAACTAAGCGGTTTCAGCAGGAAATAAAGGGAATAATGGTACTAAGGTTGTATGTACTGCGATTAGATGGTGTTGATAAATTAATATAGGTAATATTTTTATATCCTTTTTACAGGAATTGGGCTATTATGAGGTGGATTTAAACTGGTAAGATCGTTATCTGTTAATGGGAGAAATCCACGCAGAAAGTGATGGAGAGGATAAAATGGAAGATCAGTTAAAATACAATGAAATTATAGATGTATGTTTACTAGCGGGAAAAATCATGCTTCAGAACGGAGCGGAAACATCAAGGGTGGAAGATACGATGGTTAGAATTGCTGCAGCGTTTGGATGCAGTGATTCCCACAGTTTTTCAACCCCCACAGGAATTATTTTTTCGCTGGATGGAATGCACCCAGCCTCCAAATTAATTCGAGTTTCCCAACGATCTACAGATTTACATAAGGTAACGCTTGTTAACAGTATATCCCGAAGCATTTCCAGCAAGGAAATGTCACCAGAGGAAGCTTATTTACGGTTAAAGGAAATCGAAAAGGCCGGGATGGGGTATCCCATGTGGGGCCAGGTCTTTGCTGCATTTATAGCGAGCGGCTGTTTTTTAATCATGTTCCAAGGACAGTGGAATGATTTCATCTGGTCCTGTATAGCTGGAGGAATGGGATTCTCTTGCCTGCTTTATTTGCACTGGTTACTGGAAGTTCGTTTTTTTGCTGAATTTATAGCTTCTTTAGTTGTAGGTTTAGTGGCTATGTTCTTTGTCCATATTGGGGTTGGAAGTCATTTGGACACGATAATCATTGGAGCGGTGATGCCGCTTGTGCCAGGGCTGTTAATTACTAATGCAGCCAGGGATTTAATTGCAGGGCATTTAGTTTCGGGTCTATCCAAGGGTGCGGATGCAGGTTTGACTGCTTTAGCCATTGGGGCAGGAATATCGGCTGCGTTTGTTTTCTTATGATGTTAGAGGAGGAAGAATGATGTTTGCACAGCTTATTACAAGTTTCATTGCCTCAGCCGCCTTTGGAGTGATCTTCAATGTACCGAAAAAGTCATTGTTTCAATGTGGTTTAGTAGGGATGCTAGGGTGGGTCTTATACTTCTTTTTGGTTAAAAATGAGGTAAACAGCATCATGGCAACATTAGCGGCTGCATTTATCGTTGCGGTAATCAGCCAATATTTTGCTAAAAGGTATAAAACGCCGATCACGATTTTCAATGTATCGGGAATCATCCCCCTCGTGCCAGGAGGTTTGTCATATGATGCGATGAAGCATTTTGTCGTAAATGATTTTAATGTCGCCGTTCAATTGGCCGCCAAGGCTTTCATGCTGGCTGGTGCGATAGCAATGGGGCTGATCTTTGCAGAAGTCATGAACCAGTTAGTAACGAAATACAATAGAAGGAAGTTAAGATTGAGAAGTTAGATGAATTGTAAGCATTTTTATTTTCCTAACTGATTTTGAAGATTTTCAACTTTCCTGATAAATAAAAGAGAAAGGAGAACAGGTGAATACCTTGATCTCCTTTCTCTTTTTTAGTAATGAAGCCAGCTTATAAAGGGTCTTTCATTCCAGTGTTAGCTGTAACCAATATTTCGTCGAACTTTTTGGCATCAGCTTTCTTGCTGGACAGTAATGTTCCGACGATGGCTGCGATAAAACCAATTGGGATGGAGACGATGCCTGGATTGGCAAGTGGGAATAATGGCTCCCCAACGAATATTGCCGCTCCCTCTACCGGCGACCAGACGTTGGGACTTAGGAAAACAAGTAATAAAGAACTGACCAGCCCCACTATCATGCCCGAGACAGCTCCGGCTGTGTTAAAGCGCTTCCAAAATACCGTGAAGATAATAATTGGCAGATTAGCGCTGGCAGCGACGGCAAAGGCAAGTGACACAAGGAAGGCTACATTCATGTTTTGAGCAAATAAAGCAAGGATGATGGAGAGAATGGATACTCCAATCGATGCCCAACGAGCAGCAACCACTTGTTCTTTATCAGTGGCTTTACCTTTACGAATAATATGGCCATAAAAGTCATGGGCAAAAGCAGAGGCTGCAGATAGAACGAGACCTGCTACAACTGCTAAAATGGTAGCGAAAGCAACGGCTGACACAAAGGCGAACAGGAAGTCACCTCCAATGGCTTCGGCAAGCAGCGGGGCAGCCATATTGCCTGCGGCATTCGCGGCTATGATTTTGTCGTATCCAACGAAAGCTGCTGCTCCAAAGCCAAGGAAAATGGTCATAATATAAAAGATCCCAATGATCCAAGTTGCATATACAACAGACTTCCGGGCTGTGATGGCGTCTTTTACAGTAAAGAAACGAATGAGGATATGAGGTAATCCAGCTGTCCCGAGTACAAGCGCCAAATTAAGGGATAAAGTATCCAATGGATCCTTGAATTTGTTACCCGGGTTGAGGAAATCCCCGCCTAAAGGTGTGGCTGTTTTCATCTGCTTGAACATCTCGATCACGCTAAAATCGAATTTCGCCAACACGATAATAGAGATGATGAATGTACCTGCCATCAATAAAATGGCTTTTACGATTTGGACCCAACTGGTGGCCGTCATACCTCCAAATACGACGTAGACGGTCATTAAAATACCTACAATGATGACGGAGTATAGATAATCAATTCCAAGTAAGAGTTTTATAAGGGCACCTGCACCGACTAGTTGGGCGATCATATAAAATGTTGAAATGGAAATGGTGTTAAGGGCAGCGACACCACGCACCTTCTTTTCATTAAAACGTGCAGCAATCATGTCAGCCAGTGTGTACTTACCAAGGTTACGAAGCGGCTCAGCCACAATATAAAGAACGACCAGGTAAGCGACCAGGAAACCGATGCTGTAGAAAAAACCATCAAATCCAGCGAGTGCAACCATTCCGGCTATTCCCAAAAATGAAGCGGCGGACATATAATCACCCGCAATAGCCCAGCCATTTTGCCAGCCAGTAAGGCTGCTGTCTGCCGTATAAAAGTCTGCGGTCGTTTTGGTGCGCCGTGAAGCAAAATAGGTAATGACTAATGTTAAACCAACAATGATTAAAAATAAAATAAAAGCAAGTGTATTCATTGTATATTCACCTTTACCCTTTCGCTTCTTTCACGATTTTTTCAACTAATTGGTCAAAAGCCGCAGCTTTTTTGGAATAGAGGATGCATAAAGTCCAGGTCATGATAAATTGAGCGAAGGCAAAAACCCAGGCCCAACTGATTGCCCCGAAGGCATAAGAGTTAAGAACTTTAGAATAGGAAGTTAGTATGGGTAAGGTGAAATAAAAGACCATGAAAAAGATGGATAGCGGGACGATGAAATTGCGTTTTTTCCTTAGGAGCTCTTGAAAAGATTGTGATTGGACGATCTTAGTGTAGTCCGTGGAAGCGCTTACTTCGGTTTTCTTAGCTATTGAATCGTTTGATGCCAAGTTGGTTCCCCCTTCATTGAATATTATTTTGGTTTTCATTACCAATTTCTCTGATAACAGTATCAGTATATATTTTTCAGAATATATTGTAAATTCAAAATTCTGAAATAAACCTTTTTTCGTTCGACATAGTGTTAATTATTAAGGAGAGTAAAGGCTGACATAAATGTACGACCATGAAATCAAACCCAACCATTAAGGAAAAGTTAAGTTTCTTTCACGATACTGGTTTCAACGAAGGAAATCTGAAAGGAGAAAAGTGATGAAAAAGATGATAATGATATGTACGTTTTTAGTGCTGGCGATTGGGGGATGCGCTTGGTTTTTCATGAAGGACAATGCTGAGCCTGTCATTGCAAAGTCGGTGACCGCTACAGTTGAAAAGGGAAATCTTGAAGTTCAAATAAGCGGTTCCGGATCGGTCGCTGCTATCAATAGTGAGGACATCACTTCCTCTGTAACGGGTGAAGTGGATGAAGTCCTTGTAGAGAAGAATGAATTGGTTGAGAAAGGTGATGAACTTATTACCTTCACGGATGGAAGTGACCCGATAACGGCCCCATTCGATGGTACCGTTACAACGATGGATGTAGCAGAAGGGGATCGCGTATCAAGCAGTGAAGTGTTGGCACATGTTACGGATTATAAAAAATTGAAAACTACAGTCAGTGTTGATGAATTGGATGTTCCAAGTGTTAAAAAAGGACAAACAGTTGAAATAAAAGCCAGTGCTTTCGAAGATGAAACGTTCACTGGGGAAGTGACCAGTGTAGCAAAGGAAGGTACATATGAGAATGGAGTTTCTTCATTTGATGTCACTATCAAAATAGATAAACCTGGCGACCTGAAAATTGGGATGTCGACTGAAGTGAGCATTGTGACGAATAGTGTAAAAGATGTTTTATATGTTCCGATTGAAGCAGTCCAAATGGACGGTGAAGACAAATATGTGAATATACAACAATCCGCTGCCGCTGAAGGGACTACAAGTACAAAGGCAACGGTTGAAACAGGGATCAGTAACGATAGGTATATCGAAATAATTTCGGGTCTTGAAGATGGCCAGTATATCTCCTTGCCCATAACCATCTCAAATGAAAATTCGACAGGCAGCGGTTTCGGTGGAATGAAGGGAGGCCAAGGTGGTGAAATACGAATGCAAGGTGGCAACAGAATGCCGAGCGGCGGGATGCCAAACGGTGGCGGAGTGCCAAGCGGCAAGGGAGGTCAGTAAAATGGCGAAACCCATCATAAAAATTAAGAACATGTCTAAATCATATGAATTGGGCGGCGAAACGGTTAAGGCACTTCAAGATGTCTGTCTTGCAATCGATAAAGGTGATTTCATTTCGATCATCGGTCCTTCTGGGTCAGGGAAATCGACGTTCATGAATATGATTGGCTGCCTTGACAAGCCTGACATAGGTGAATACCTTCTTGATGGAAAAGAAGTGGAAAAGATGAAGGATAATGAGTTAGCTGCCATTCGTAATATTAAAATAGGATTTATCTTTCAAAATTTTAACCTGTTGGCAAAACTGTCAGCGTTGGAGAATGTCGAACTTCCCCTGGTTTATAGAGGGGCAAGCGTGAAGGAAAGAAGAGAAGTGGCCAATGCATGCCTTGATATGGTAGGCCTGAGTGACCGGAAGAATCATCTGCCGACCCAACTGTCGGGCGGACAGCAGCAAAGAGTTGCGATTGCAAGGGCACTTGCCGGTAATCCTCCCGTTTTATTGGCGGATGAGCCGACGGGGGCCCTGGATAGTAAAACGAGTAAAGAAGTGCTACAGATGCTGAAAGAATTGAACGAAAAGGGACAAACAATCATTCTTATAACCCATGACTTGGAAGTGGCAAAAGAAGCGACTCGTGTCGTCCGGATACAGGATGGTCAGCTATTTGAAAACGGAGGTGATTGGATTGAATCTGAGCGAATCAATGAAGATGGCTATACGCAGTATCAAAACCAATAAAGTCAGAGCATTTTTAACCATGCTTGGAATCATAATTGGAGTTGCCTCCGTAATCGTTTTGGTTTCGATCGGGCAAGGTTCCTCACAGTCCGTTCAGGATGAGATCAATAGCCTGGGAACGAACTTGATAACGGTAAGTGTCACGGATACCGACTCCGTGAAGCTGACGGATGATACAATTGAACAGTTTAAAGATCTGAACGGGATATCGGAAGTGGCGCCTGTGGTCACCGGACGCGTTTATGCAAAAAACGGGGAAGCTACGGCACAGGTTTCAATGACCGGTACAACTTCATCCTACTTATCAGTTAGGGATCTGGAGCTCAGTCAAGGCCGGTTTTTGACGGATATGGAAACGGAATTACGCTCCAAGGTCGTTGTCCTGGGGTCGGATACAGCCAACACGCTTTTTGAAAATCAAAAAGCTGTGGACCAGAACGTGCTCATCGGCGGTGTTTCCTATCGCGTGATCGGTGTCCTGAAATCAGTAGGCACCTCAATGGGATCGAGCGGGGATGATGTAATCATTGCCCCGATCACTACTGCCGAAAGGGCTACAGGCAGCACGACAATCGGAACCGTATATTTAAAAGCGGAGAACGAGAATATCATAGATAGGGCGATGTATCAGGTACAAGGTGCGATGACCACATCATTCCCAGAACAGAGTGATAACTATTCGGTGTCCAATCAAGAAGATCTGATGGATACAATGAGCTCTGTGTCGGATACGTTCACACTCATGCTTGGCGGTATTGCCAGTATTTCGTTACTGGTGGGCGGAATTGGAATCATGAATATCATGTTGGTTTCCGTCTCAGAGAGGACGAAGGAAATCGGGATTAGAAAAGCGATTGGGGCAAATCGGAAGTCGATTCTTCTTCAGTTTTTAATTGAAGCGATGGTCCTGAGCTGCTTAGGGGGACTATTGGGAGTCGGAATTGGATTGGGAATTGCAAAATTGATTTCAGTTTTTTCAAGTTTAACGATCAGTTATTCATGGTCGGTAACACTGTTTGCCTTTTTATTCTCCATTTTAATCGGGATAATGTTTGGCGTATTTCCTGCCAATAAGGCATCCAAACTGAATCCAATCCAGGCACTGCGTCACGAATGAACATTCAATTTGAAGAAAGCAGGCGATTAAAAGCCCGCTTTCTTTTGCATATGAAAAAGGATAAAATCAACATATATATCACAATTGAGGCGGTTGGGAGGTACCCTGGATGAAGGTTTTGGTGGTAGAAGATAATGTTTCATTATTAGAATCGATCCGACAAATTTTGACGGATGAATATGAAGTGGATACAGCGGATAATGGGGAAGATGGGTTATTCATGGCTCAGCAAAGTATATACGATATCATCATTTTGGATGTAATGCTTCCGGGAATCGATGGATTTGAAATCGTACGGAACATCAGGGAAGCAAAAATAGATACAAGTGTCTTGTTCTTGACGGCAAAAGATGCACTTGAGGATCGTGTCAGAGGATTGGAAATGGGTGGCGATGATTATTTAGTCAAGCCGTTTCAGGCACCGGAACTTAAGGCCAGGATTCGTGCCCTGCTTCGAAGGAGTGGCATTATATCGCTTGAGCAGCATGTGAAATACCGTGGAATTGAACTGTTGGAAAGAGAAAAGGATATTTTGGTTGATGGAAAGGTCATTAAAATGACCTTGAAACAGTTTGAATTACTGGAATACCTAATTCGAAATAATGGGAAAATACTGACCCGTGAGCAGATTTTCGACCGCATTTGGGGATTTGATTCAGATACGACGATTGCCATTGTTGAAGTGTTCATCCATCACCTTAGAAAAAAACTGGAACCTTTCAATTACCATAAAGATATTCAAACCGTTCGGGGTATCGGTTATATGCTAAAACAACCATAAGGGGATCGTTATGTTCCAAAAAACACGACTTCAACTAACATTATTGAATTCTATCGTCTTTATTGTTTTAATAGCCATTTTAAGCAGAACGATCTATTTCTATACGGAAAATCAAATCTATAAGGATGTCAATGATTCACTTAAACAGGATTACAGGGATTTCAATAATGGAGGCATGCGAGGCGGACGTCCGCAAGGTGAGTTTCTTTTAGGACCTGGGCCAAGCGTCATCGTTTGGGGACCGGATGAGACGATCATTGAGCCAAGACTGAGTGTAGATAATTTTATTAAGGTTAATGAATCGGATTTTTACCCTAAAAGATTTGATGAGATTGAAGAAATATCGGTAATTGGGCAGACGTATCGCGCACTTTCCACCAAGGTCGATACAGAGTATGGAGAGATGACGGTACAATTCATCAGGAATGTGGATACAGAAAAAGAAATGCTCGATCGATTGCTGCTCATATTGTTTGTTGGTGGAGGAATTGGAAGTCTAGTGGCGGTAGGCGCTGGATACCTTCTGGCAGGACGGGCCCTGATTCCGGTCAAGAAATCCTGGGATCAGCAGCAGCAGTTTGTCTCGGATGCTTCGCATGAAATTCGAACGCCGCTTGCTGTCATTCAATCGCGGGCTGATTTGCTATTTCAATCACCGAACGCGACAATCGAAGAAAAGGCCGTTGATATATCCATCATATCGAAAGAAGTCCGGCGATTGAATAAGCTTGTTAACGGACTTTTAACCTTGACCAGAACGGATTCGAATCAAATGGAAGTTAAGAAATCGAACTTTTTCCTTGATGACTTACTTTTGGATATCGTGGAACAGTATACGGATATAGCTTCTTTTCAAGAGAAATCAATCATTAGCCATGCTCCCGAACAGGTGGTGTTTCATGGGGATAAAGAGAGAATTCATCAGCTATTGGTGATCTTGGTGGATAATGCTATGAAATTCACCGAGGAAGGCGGGGAGATTTCGCTATCCTGCATCAAGAATGCTTCATCCATCATTCTTACTGTAGAGGATAATGGAAAAGGCATTCCACAGGAAGATCTCCCCTTGATTTTTAACCGTTTTTATCAAGTCGAGCAATCCCGTTCAGCAAATGAAGGCTCCGGCTTAGGTTTATCCATAGCCAAATGGATTGTAAACACACATCAAGGGAACATCAAGGTTACGAGTGAACAGAATGTACGCACCCGTTTTGAAATCACTTTTCCGAGAAATCAAAAGAAAAATTAATCCACCTTAAGATGCCATCCAATACGAAAAAGACCCTTACTTTTTTCCTTGTTGCTTAAGGAAAAATTAAGGGTCTTTTTAGATAATCATCTTATAAATATTAATTTTCGGAGGAGAAGACCATTGATGAAAAGACTTGGTAAAATACACTTTTTGGTTGGAATATTGGCTTCAGCCATTTTAATGGCCCAAGCAGTCATCGGGATCATGATGTATGTGGATGGCAGCGGCAATGAACCCGTGAATCGACAAGCGATGATGGGTCAGCCTACCGACCGCAGCCCAACAGAATCGGATGATACGGAAAAATCGGCTAATAGCAGTGTGGCCGCCGATGATTCAACTGCGGAAACGGCATCTATTAATACGCAGGGCAATATGGGGACAACTCCTCAAGGCGGGCCTAATGGTTCTGGAACGCAAGGAGAGATGCCAAGCGGTGGCGGTTTCCAAGGCAGAGACTCTTTTGCAGGGAAATTTATCGACTTTTATCAAGGGTCAGGCGGCCTGGCTGCATCCACCATCATCTTTGTCGTTGGAGGCTTTGGATTAGTCACATCGGTGATATCCAGAAAAAAAGCAGCCTAAAAAGTCAATAATACTTGAAGAAAGAGAAGGTTCCTTTCGAAGGGGAGCCTTCTTTTTGAACTATTATTGTCACTAATTGTTAACTTATAAATGGAAATAATAATTGCACTTGAAAAAATATTAGTTTAATATAAACTTCTAGAGAGGTACGTACAAGTATTTTGGATAAAAGAGAAAACGTTTGCATAAATTTTTTGAGGGTACCCTACTATTAATGCACGATCATTAAATTCACCTTAGTGGAGGCAGAATATGAAATTTCTGATAGCAATTTTAGGACTGCTTATTGTTTTTGGACTAGCTATTTTAGTGAGTAGTGACCGCAGGAAAGTTAAGATTAAACCGATCATACTGATGGTGATCATTCAGTTTATTTTAACTTATCTATTATTAAATACGAAGTTCGGTTTAGTGATCATCAATTCGATAGCCGATGGTTTCGGAAAACTTTTGGAATGGGCAAATGAAGGGATCACTTTTGTATTTGGCGGGATTGTAAACGAAGGAGCATCGCCCTTCTTTTTAAATGTCCTTCTACCTATCGTATTCATCTCAGCATTAATCGGGATTTTACAGCACTTCAAGATTCTTCCCTTCATCATGAAGTGGATTGGATTCGTGCTAAGTAAGGTAAATGGGATGGGTAAATTGGAATCTTACAATGCTGTCGCATCAGCAATAGTCGGCCAATCCGAGGTTTTCATCACCTTGAAAAAACAACTCGGTGCCATTCCGCCATCACGCATGTATACGCTTTGTGCGTCAGCCATGTCAACCGTATCGATGTCGATAGTCGGTGCTTATATGACAATGATTGAACCAAAGTATGTTGTGACGGCTATTGTTATTAACATGTTTGGTGGATTTATCATTGCATCCATTATTAACCCTTATACGGTAACGGATGAAGACGATATTCTCCCAGTTGAAGAAGGCGCAGAGAAGCAGTCTTTCTTCGAAATGCTTGGGGAATATATCATGGATGGATTTAAGGTTGCTATCACTGTTGCAGCGATGTTAATTGGTTTCGTTGCATTAATTGCAGGAATCAACAGCTTATTCGATATGATCCTCGGCATCAGCTTCCAAGACATCCTGGGGTATATCTTTGCACCGTTTGCCTTTATCATGGGTATACCGATTTCAGAAACAGTGACTGCAGGCGGAATCATGGCGACGAAGCTAGTGACGAATGAATTCGTTGCCATGCTGAGCTTAGGGGAAGCATCATCGGCATTGAGCGATAGGACGATAGGGATCGTTTCGGTTTTCTTGGTTTCATTCGCTAATTTTTCATCTATTGGAATCATTGCTGGTGCGGTCAAAGGCCTGCATGAAAAACAGGGGAATGTTGTGGCTCGTTTCGGCTTGAAGCTGCTATACGGCGCGACTCTTGTCAGTATCCTATCAGCGATCATCGTAAGTGTAATACTTTAAGAAACCGTAATATGCAAATGGATTTAACATAAAAGGTACTTGGGATTACTCCTAAGTGCCTCTTTTTTATTTGTTCAGCAAAGATAAAGAAAGCTATTGTTTTGAATTTGAAGATATTTGGCTTGCTGGTATATAATACATAAAATGACTAGCCATGAAAGGGGAGTTGAGGATGACGATGAATGATAAAGAAACAGCAATCTTTGCAGGAGGCTGTTTTTGGTGCATGGTTGCTCCCTTTGATGAAATGGATGGAATCCTTAGCGTAACATCGGGTTATACGGGCGGTAGTTTTGCCGCGCCTAGTTACAAACAAGTGATTACCGGTTCGACTGATCATGTTGAAGCGGTTCAAGTGGAATTCGATCCATCAATCATTTCCTATAAAGCGTTATTAGAGATATTTTGGCACCAAATCGATCCAACGGATGACGGTGGCCAGTTCTCGGATAGGGGAAAGCAATACAAGGCAGCCGTTTTCTATCTTAATGAACGACAGAAACAGGAAGCAGAGGAATCGAAGGAAGCTTTAATGTTGAGCGGACGGTTTAAGAAACCTATCGTTACGGGCATTTTACCATCGGGTAAATTTTACGCGGCAGAGGAATACCATCAAGAATTCCATCGGAAAAATCAATTTTGCTATGCATTGTATCGTAAAGGTTCAGGCCGTGATGCTTTCATTAAGGAAAATTGGCCTAAGGATAATGCACATCTTAGAAAGACCTTAACCGAGAGTCAATTCCATGTCACCCAGGAAAATGGCACGGAGCCGCCATTCGATAATGCTTATTGGGATCACTTTGAAGAAGGCATTTATGTGGATGTCGTTTCAGGGGAGCCCCTTTTCAGTTCACGGAATAAGTATGATAGCGGATGTGGGTGGCCAAGCTTTACGAAGCCAATTATGTCGGCAAGCGTCAATGAAAAAATGGATCTTAGCCACCGAATGGCCCGGACCGAGGTGCGCAGCAGGGACGCCGATTCCCACCTTGGACATGTTTTTCCTGATGGCCCGAGTCCTAAAGGCACGAGATATTGCATTAACTCTTCGGCCCTTCGATTTATTCCTAGAAGTGAAATGGAGAGAGAGGGATATGGTGACTTAATATTACTTTTTAAAATGAAATAACTAGTGAGATAGGGGAACACATATGGATAAAATAGATGAAAATTTATATCAATATATCCTTGATAACTCATCCAAAATTACGGAAAACTGGCTGTCTTTAAGGGAAAAGCAGTCTGGATCCATCTATTCAATGGATTCAAATAAGGAAATCGAAAAGCTTCTTAGAGAACAGAATACATTGACCATCAAGACAGTGACAAGTGCTTTACTTGAAGATAAAACTGCTTTTATTGAAACACTGGAACAGTGGGCCACACTTGTCGCTAAAAGCAGGGTTGAATCGGACACACCCATTTACGAAGTGTTGGAAGCACTTAATAAGGTGCGGGATGCATATTGGGGATTTATCACTGATTATATGCTAAAGGATGATACGGGGATTACGAAGGATACAATCATCCGTTGGAGCCGGCTTATTAATCGTGCATTCGATCAATTGAACCGTGAGTTCACGGAGCAGTATTATCTTTTGACAAAAGAACGATTACTGGCTCAACAAGATTTGATTAATGAACTGGGCGCACCTGTCATTCCTATTGTTGATGCCATTGCGGTTTTGCCGTTAATCGGTGAAATCGATTCCTGCCGGGCAAAGGAAATCTTAAATGAAACTCCAAGTAAATGCATTAGCAAAAATGTTTCTCACTTATTCATCGATTTATCGGGAGTTTCCCTTTTAGACACGATGGTTGCCCATCAAATTTTTCAATTGATAAGTACCCTGAGCCTGTTGGGCATTCAATCGACCATTTCCGGTATTCGTCCTGAAGTAGCCCAGACATCGATTCAGTTAGGACTTGATTTTAGTCAAGTTGCGACACACAGTACTCTTAAACAGGCCCTTTCCAAGCAGGGTATCAAACTTTACGAGAGAAAATGATATAAGGGTGCAGAGAGTGAAAAGAACCAGATCCCGCTAGGAATCTGGTTCTTTTCAGTGACTCTATAACTTGAAGGAACTTTTCAGACCAACAATTTGGTTGAAGACCAATTGACCGGGCGAAGTGAGTTTTGAATCAACATTGTAATAGCCATGCCTGAAGAATTGGAATTTATCCTGAGGCTTAACATCTTTCATGTTAGGCTCGACAAAGCCTTGTAAAATTTCTACAGAATCAGGGTTTACCCGCTCCAAGAATGATTTTTCTTCTTCATCTGCATTTTCCTTATCCAAAATTAAAGGCTGATAGTTACGGAATTCTGCTGAAACGGCTTGTGTAGCTTCGATCCAGTGCAATGTACCTTTTACTTTACGGCCAGTGAAACCCGATCCGCTTTTCGTTTCAATGTCGTATGTGCAGCGAAGTTCAATGACGTTACCGTCTGCGTCTTTTATCACTTCTTCACATTTAATGAAATAAGCATGTTTTAAACGGACTTCATTGCCCGGGAAAAGACGGAAATACTTTTTCGGCGGGTTTTCCATGAAATCGTCCTGTTCGATATATATTTCACGTGAAAATGGGATTTGCCGTGTGCCCATTTCCGGAACTTCCGGATTGACCTCAGCATCAAGCCATTCAATCTCACCTTCCGGGTAGTTGGTGATGACCACTTTAAGCGGGTTTAGAATAGCCATGGTCCGCGGAGCCTTCAGCTTTAAGTCTTCCCTCACGAAATGATCGAGCATTTGAGAGTCTACAACACCGGTTGTTTTTCCGACACCTATCTCTTGGCAAAATGCACGAATCGCTTCGGGTGTATACCCGCGTCTTCGTAATCCCGAAACGGTAGGCATCCGTGGGTCGTCCCAGCCGTCCACGAAGCCCTCATCCACGAGCTGCTTCAGTTTTCGCTTGCTCATTACTGTATTAGTCAGGTTAAGCCGGCCAAATTCATATTGTTTTGGTTTGCTGTCCATATCACAATTTTCAACGATCCAGTCATAAAGGGGGCGTTGATCTTCGAACTCAAGCGTACAAATGGAGTGAGTGACTCCCTCGATAGCATCTTCAATAGGGTGGGCAAAGGCATACATCGGATAGATGCACCATTTGTTGCCGGTATTATGATGTTCTGTATGGGAGATACGGTATATAACGGGATCGCGCAAGTTTATGTTAGGTGAGCTCATATCGATTTTTGCACGCAATACTTTTGCGCCGTTCCCGAATTCGCCGCTGCGCATCTTTTCAAATAGTTCAAGGTTTTCCTCTACGGTTCTATTGCGGTAGGGGCTATCTTTCCCTGGCTCGGTCAGCGTTCCGCGATATTCACGGATTTGATCGGCATTAAGGTCGTCCACATATGCCAATCCTTTATTGATGAGCAGTACAGCTCTCTTATACATTTCATCAAAATAGTCGGAAGCGAAGAAAAGGTTATCCCAGTCGTAACCGAGCCATTTTACATCTTCCTTAATGGAATTGACATACTCGATATCTTCTTTCAATGGATTCGTATCATCGAAACGAAGGTTTGTTTTCCCATTGAAATCATCAGCCACCCCAAAATTCAAAATAATTGATTTGGCGTGCCCGATATGTAAATATCCATTAGGCTCAGGAGGGAAGCGGGTGATGACATGATCATGTTTTCCGGACTCTAGATCATCTTTTATAATATTTTTAATAAAATTCGAAGAGTTATTTTCCAACTGAATTCGACCTCTTTCATTTATATACTTCTTTTAATTTTACCTGTATATATACCATAAATACAGATATTTTTCCATATTCGAGCCGGAATCAGGGTTTTGGGTCATGTTCTGAAATAATTCATCAAGTATATATTTTGTACAGTCAGATTGAAAATATCCCTGAAATTTCGATCATATTAATGAAGAACTATCTAACTGGCAATTAAAGAAAACATGAACGGGTTATATATGCAAAATAAGCAATACAGGAATTCACGCCTGTATTGCTTATAATGATGTCCGGGCTCAGGCCGGATTATCCGTAGTGAAGGACGAATTCTTCCCGCCAAATTAAAAGACTGTCGTTTGCAGGAATTCTTTTGTACGGTCTTCTTTTGGGTTGGTGAAGAATTCTTTTGGCGGGCCGCTTTCGACAACCCGTCCATTATGCATGAAGACAATCCAATCCCCAACTTCACGTGCAAAGCTCATTTCATGTGTAACGACTACCATTGTCATCCCTTCCAAGGCAAGTTCCTTCATCGTAGCAAGAACCTCCCCGACAAGTTCGGGATCCAGTGCGGAGGTAGGCTCATCAAAGAGTAGGATATCAGGTTTCATGGCAAGGGCGCGGGCAATGGCAACACGTTGTTTCTGACCACCTGAGAGCTTGCTTGGATAGACATCCGCTTTATCTGATAAACCGACTTTGGCAAGCAATGCTTTTGCTTCTTCAATAGCCTGGGACTTAGGGACCTTTTTGACGTGAGTCGGTGCTTCGATGACATTTTCAAGTACGGTCATATGCGGGAAGAGATAGAAATGCTGAAAAACCATTCCGACTTTTTCACGGATTTTATTAATATCATGGGCACCAGGTTTGATTTCCGTTCCTTCAATAAGGATTTGCCCGCTGTCCTTCTTCTCCAAATAATTCAAACAGCGGAGAAGTGTACTTTTTCCGGAACCGCTTGATCCGATCAGACAGACAACATCGCTATCCAATACCTTCATATCAATATCTTTGAGTACATGTAGGTTTCCATACGATTTATTTAAATTCCTAATGCGAATCATTTCTTTTTGTTCCATTTCAATTCCTCCTATCGATCACTAATGGACAGTTTCTTTTCGAATAAATTGACGATAATGGTCAGGAATGCCACTAGAATCAAGTAGTAGACCGCTACAATCAATAAATAAGTCATTTCATCGAAATTATTGGAACCTAACGTAGTGGCTACGTTAAACAGCTCATTCATGGATATGAAGGCTGCCAGTGATGAATCCTTCAGACCGATGATGAATTGGTTGCCTAGCGGCGGCAATGCACGACGGAAGGCTTGAGGTAAGATGATTCTTCTTAATGTGAGCGAATTGCTCATGCCAAGGGATCGTCCGGCCTCCATTTGGCCTTTGTCGATGGATTGGATTGTACCACGTAAAATTTCAGAGATATAAGCTCCATTATGGAATGCCAGGGCAAGTGACGCCGCCCAGAAGTCTGGTAGTAAGAAGAGATTGCTGATACCGAAATAGAGTATGAAAATCTGTACGATAAGCGGTGTACCCCGTACCAGGAATACATATGTATCTGAAATCCATGCAAGAATTTTTATATTTGATATTTTTAAAAGTGCAAATAACAACCCAATGATGATTCCCACCAATATGGAGACTACCGTCAGTTCCAATGTGAGGAGCATGGCTCGGATGAATACGTCCGAGGAGCTAAATAATGTATCAAAAAAATGTGAAAAACTTGGCAATGTAATGACTCCCTTTCTATCAATCTTTATTCAGGCTTAGTTGTGATATCCTCACCAAAGTACTTTTTACTGATTTCCGCAAGTGTTCCATCTTTCCGGAGGTTTTCGAGTGCTTCATTGATGCGTGCAAGCAGCTGTGGGTTGTCGTTAGGCAGTACGATGGCCTGCTCGCTTCGTTCTATCAATTGTCGTCCTTTGATGTCGAAACCTTCCTTGGTCGCTTCCTTGCCGGTTACAAAGTCGGTGATGACGGCATCATGACGCCCTCCGTCCAATGCTTTCAGGGCGGTGATATCACTATCATAGGTTTTTACATTGGTTGTATACTTTTCTGCTGTGGTTGCGTAAGTGGAGCCTTTAGAAGCCGCAACTTCCTTTCCTTTTAAATCTTCGACCGTTTTAATATCACTATCTGAGCGGACGAAAATTTGAGGACCTGAGTAGTAATAAGGGGTGGAGAAGGCAACATGTTTACTTCGTTCTTCATTAATTGTATGACTGGCAACTGCGGCATCTGCCCGACCGGTTTTGACACCTTCTACTATACCTTTGAATTTTATCCGTTTAGGTACTGGCTCTAGGCCGAGTTCTTTGGCTATTGCATCGCCAACTTCAATATCGAATCCTGTTACGGTCATGTCATCATTGACATAACTGAATGGCTTGAATTCGCCTGAGGCAGCGAATACAAACTGTTCCTTATTGATCAGCTTACTCCCATCCTCTAGCTGGTCTTTTTTAGCACAGCCGGACAGAAGTCCAAGAATAACCAGAATGGATAGAATGAATGTAACTGATGATTTCATGATAATTTCATTTCCCCCTTTGAAAAAACTAATAGAATGGTCTATACCCTTATGAGGTAGTGAATAACCTCATTCACTAAGGAAAATAAAACCGAAGTAAAAAAGATGGCCCGGATTATGCCGACTTTTCATTCATGAATCCCTTTACTATGCACTTCTTAAAGGTTCTCGTCCTTTACCTTCATTTCCTTCTAAATTAACGGAAATTTCTCAAAATTATGGATAGTGGAGATTTAAGGGGTAAGAAATTTCAGGTGGACTCATCTTTAGGTGAATTGAATTTGGAACAATTTAGGATGATGATTTAAACTCTATCGAAAGAGAAAGGAAATGAGATAAAACTGTGAAGGATAACAGAAAAGCTTCGTAATTGTCTGCCAATAAAATCCTGAATTGATTGACTGACTTTAATTTTGCCTATGAAGTGAAGTATAATATAGCAAAATAGAAGAAGGGCAGTTGGGAAAATGGTAAGCAACTTTGTGCAAGAACAATTACAGGAATTTCGCGAAAAAAATCAAGATAGAGGCCGTTTAATTATAAAATGTCCGGACCAGCCAGGAATTGTTTCAACAGTTACAGCCTTTCTTAAAGAATATGATGCAAATATTGTTGAATTGAGCCAGTATTCGATGAACCCTGAGGGCGGAACCTTTTTCACCAGGATCGAATTCGATTGTCCAGGATTAAAGGATAAGGCAACGGATATGAAACTGGCATTTCAGGAAGTTTCGACAAGATTTTCAATGCAATGGACATTTAACCATGTAAGTGATTTGAAGAGGACGGCAATCTTCGTTTCCAAGGAACCGCATTGCCTTCTGGAATTGCTATGGGAGTGGCAAAGCGGGGATTTATTAGCTGATATTGCGCTAGTCATCAGTAATCATGAAGATACGAGGCAAATTGTCGAATCGATGGGTATCCCTTTTTATTATATTCCTGCAAATAAGGATATACGTAAGGAAGTTGAGACAAAACAGCTTGGACTTTTGGAAGAGTTCAATGTGGACCTAATTGTACTAGCTAGGTATATGCAGATATTGACGCCGGATTTCGTAGCTGCCCATCCAAACAAAATCATCAATATACATCATTCATTTTTACCTGCATTCATTGGTGCCCGGCCTTATGAAAGAGCTTATGACAGAGGTGTTAAGCTGATTGGGGCGACTTCCCATTATGTGACGAATGATTTGGATGAAGGTCCAATCATCGAGCAGGATATTGAACGTGTGGACCATCGCGATTCAGCAGGGGATATGAAGAAAATCGGTCGTTCAGCTGAACGCAGAGTGCTGGCACGTGCAGTTAAATGGCATTTGGAGGACCGTGTCCTAGTTCATGAAAATAAAACGGTAGTCTTTTAAAGTTAAAAACCCCCTTGGTTTGCCGAGGGCACTGAAAAAGTCCCTTCGGGCCAATAGAGGTAGATTTTCTCAGTTTATTCTGAGGAAATCTACCTTTTTTTGTTTTATAATCAAGGTA
>NZ_JBNNOR010000014.1:0-118268 GCF_050274955.1 Peribacillus sp. NPDC006672 | reverse complement strand
ACGATAAGTACCTTGCGCTTCCTTAGTGGTTGGTCGATGTGTACCCCCACAGTGGACTTTCACCACCTAGATAGTTGCCATGCCTGGCACACTAACAAAAAGCTGCCTTAAAGACAGCTCTGATCTTCAGCTAACGCACCCGTTAGTTGCACAAAGAAATTTTTTTCTAGAGGCACAGTCCCAAGCATTTATACTCTCATTTGCGGTAAGGACTAGCTGCCTTATTCACTCTAGAGGGCGGGCCTGGTTCCAATTACGACAGTAGCGTCCAGTTCATCGCAATTTGCCACCTGAGGAGTTAGCCCATTTCGAGCAAAGATTTCAACAGTTTGCTTCGTCTGTTGCTGGCTAGTCTCGACCAGTAAATGACCGCCGGGTGCCAGCCAGAGGGGCGCCTCAGAAGCGACCCGTCGCTGAACGTCCAGCCCGTCTGGGCCCCCGTCGAGCGCCACCCGTGCCTCATGTTTTCGCGCTTCTTGGGGTAACAGCTTGATTGCCTCGGTAGGTACATAAGGTGCGTTTGCGACCAAGATGTCGATGCGGCCACGCAGTTTTGTTGGCAGTGGCTGATAGAGGTCCCCTTCGTACACGTTACCACCGACGGAAGTAACGTTACGGCGGGCACACTGCACAGAAGCTTGGTCGATGTCTATTGCATATAACTCTATCCACCCCAAACCTGCGGTCAGCGCGGTGCCCACCGCCCCCGTGCCGCAGCACAGATCAACGACGATTGCTCCTGGCATGGCGAGGGCAGCTGCCTGGTGGACGAGAAACTCGGTGCGGCGACGGGGTACGAAGACTCCTGGTTCCACAGCTATACGAATACCGCAGAAATCCGCCCAACCAATTATGTGTTCGAGGGGAAAACCTGCTTCACGTCGATCCACCATAACGGCGAGGGAGTCTGGCGTTCTTGCTTCTGAGATAAGCAACCGGGTCTCATCTTCTGCGAAAACACAACCTGCGGTACGAAGTCTGGAAATTATACATTTTTCTATTTCGTCGTCCATATAAAAATTAATTTGCTTCCCCATTTATTTCACCACTCTTAATACCTTATTTAATTATAAGATATTCTTTAAAAATTGTAGAAATCCTTCCTCAACTAACCTGCCCCGTTAGTTCTAAAAGAAAAGCGAATCGCTCCCTATAACGGAAAATAGTTCTGCAAAATCTGTTTCTTGATATTGCAGAAAAGCCCCAGTTGTTAAATAAAACAATAAACCATTCTCCAACTAAACTGTTTACCTTAATTAAGTAAATGTACTTCAAAATGTTTTTTCACTTTGGCCCATTCTTCATTTATGATACTATACAGGACAGTATGACGAAGTATCCCTTCTTTTCGAATCATATGACTTCGAAGAATGCCTTCTTTTACTCCACCAATCCGTTCTATCGCTTTTTGTGAACGGAAATTTTCATGTCCTGTTTTTATTTGTATACGATTAAAGTCTAGTTCTTCAAAACAATATTTCAACAATAAATATTTACAATTCGTATTAATATTTGTTCGCCAATAAATAGGGTTAATCCAAGTTGATCCGATTTCAAGTCGTTTGTGTTGTTTTGAAATATCGAGAAACCAAGTAGCACCAATTATTTTCTCTGTTTTTTTATTTATAATCACATACGCAATATCTGTACCATGCTCACGTTTTTGTAAGGCATCTTGAACATATTGAAGTACGCGACTTTTCTCCGTTAAATCAACAGACATATGCTCCCATATACGTTTATCTTGCGTTGCTTCATATATTCCTTCAACATGTTCGAGTCCCATTGGGATTAAATGTACAACATTATTTTCTAACTTTTGCATTTTTATCACTCCTTGCATATATTAAACCCTTTTTCTGATATGATAAAAATAACCAAAAATGAGTTTTTATATAATACCAAGGGATGATGAGATGGAACTTCAAATTCTACTAACGGACGATAAAACTAAATATAGGCAAATTTATGAACAAATTCGACAAGCGATTTTAGAAAAAAGGCTATTCGCTCATGCTAAACTTCCTACTAAACGACGTTTGGCTGAACAATTAAACATAAGTATCATGACTGTTCAAATTGCTTACGAACAACTGCAGAGTGAAGGATACTGTTATTCTGTTGAACGACAAGGTTATTTTGTTTCGGAAATTGCAGATGAATGGCACTATACTGAGAATGCTACAACTTCTCTGAAGAAAACGGCGCAATCTGATCATTTTATTAATTTTAAAAATGGCCAGGTTGATGCAGCTGTATTCCCCTACAAACAATGGAACCGACTATATCGAAAAGAGCTTAATGCATTCAACGGATGCAATGCACCGTGGCAAGGAGAATATTTGTTACGTGTACAAATTGCACGGTATTTACAACAAGCTAGAGGGTTAGATTGTCAGCCGGAGCAAGTATTTATTTTTAGTGGATTTCAGCAACAGTTAATGAATGTATGTCTATTTTTTAATCGGAGAGCTATTGGAACAGAAGAACCAGGGTTTATTCGAGCAAAATCTGTTTTTGAGCAATTACAACTACAATGTCATGCGGTTTCTGTAGATGAGGAAGGTTGTTGTGTGCCTAATGAGACAATAAAGCTATTATATACGACACCAGCTCATCAATATCCAACTGGTGCAATTATGTCCATAGCTAGAAGGATACAGTTATTACAATGGGCACTTAAACAAGATGCTTACATTATAGAGGATGACTATGATTCTGAATTTCGTTACAAAGGAGCACCAATTGCAACATTATCCCATCTAGATTCATTTAAACGGGTGCTTTACTTTGGAACATTTTCAAAAACATTGTTACCATCGCTTCGTATGAGTTATCTTATTATGCCAACATCTCTTCAATCGGACTTTGAAGAGTTCAATACTTATCAAAAATCTACCGTTTCAAGAATCGATCAACAAGTCGTCGCAAAATTTATGGAAGAAGGACATTATACAGCACATATAGCAAAAATGAGAACTTTATATCGAGCAAAAAGAAGATGTTTAATTGAAAGCATAACGAAACATTTAGGAGAAGAATTTGAGGTCATGGGCGATGCAGCAGGCTTACATATCATTGTTCAATTACCAGAAAGATTAAATGAATCTATAGCGATAGAGCTAGCGAAGTCAAGGGGAGTTGAAGTCGATGCCGTTTCAACAATGTATCAGCTTCACAAGCCAAATCATCAAGTTATGCTAGGATATGGTGCACCATCCCTGGACGAAATTCAAAAAGGTGTAAGTTTATTAGCTACTGCATGGAAAAATATCTTAAGTAATTAGCATTTCACTAAGCTATTTGATTTAGTAAGTTGGATGTTTAATTCTGACAAGCCTTCTTGAGCTATCCTGCCCCGTTAGTTCATTAAGGTTCGTGTAATTATAAATTTTTCTTCATAACTATCCTATGTTCATTAACTACATAATCGTTTTTTCGATAAAATGCTTCTGCAGGCCCACCATTCGCAGTTAATAAATAAAGACTTTTACTCTCTCTCTTTTGTAGTTCGTCTTCTAAAGAATGAAGTATTTTCGAACCATAACCTTTACCTTGTATTTCACTATTCACACTAAGTTCTGCTAAATAAAAAGTTAAACCTTGGTAGGATCTCTTACTATTTCCAGCAATAAAACCAACTAGATTGTTATCAATATGAAATAAAAAACCAAGAAATTTAGGAGTATGTAATAAGTCAGTAAGTCTCTCTTTAGCAGTTTCGTATGTCCAACTTTCATTCCATGGTTCACTATTAAAAATGTTCAAGTAGAGTTCGATACATTGCTCTAAATTCTCTGGTGTAATGGGTAACATTACCTCTGTAATAATCATGCTTTTTTTTTTTATATAATTTTTTTTATTCCATTCCTGGTCAGATTTCTTTGCTAAGGGACAGAGCAACGAATAAACAATCACACGATTTGTTTTTTTGCTTGTTTATCAAGAAGAATAATGAGCATTTCACTCGGTTTCTTTTTCTTGATCATTCTATTAATTGAATAGCGTTGTCCTAAGTAACCTCTAATTTGTTTGTCGTGATTAAAAAGCCTAGTGTATTTAGGGTTGTAATACAAAGCCGTAAACCAATCGTATTCTTTTAGAATTTCAAGGTGTTTGTCCGTATGTTTGGTACTATTATGCAATGACATTGATGCAACGAATAAAAAATCTAATGCTAACGATAATAATTCACCCATATGAACGTGCCTCCACTCTCTAGTACCCGTCAGTTTATTAATCTAAATTAGATGGTTTTTTTAAATAAGAACTAAGTATGTAGCCACAATCTGAACAATAGTAAGAAATAATCTTGGAAGGTTTATTCCTTAAATTATCATAAGAAAACATTTGAACAAATTTTAACCCGGTTCCAAGAGCTCCTTTCTTAATATTGTTTGAGTTACATTTAGGGCATTGTTGGTCGTTCATTCTCTTTTACACACTCCTCATTTGGATAATATTACTAATTAGAAGAATAACACATTAATTCATTTTTTTACTACTCTTTAGGAGTATTAATGTTTACCGCACAGTTCGAATACACTGTGCTTGGGGAACTATCCTGCCCCGTTAGTACCATAAGAAAAAGCTATCTTAAAGACAGCTCGATCTTCAGCTAACGCACCCGTTAGTTCATTAAGCGATAGGGGCTGCCTTTACGACAACCTCTTTTTTCCTTTAAAAATTGTCATAAAAAAGCATTTGAATAATTAAATTTACATTCTCTTTGACAAGAAAATCCAACTTGTCCAAATGGTAATAATTATTACAGAAATCATTACACTAACAATTTCTATTGTGGTTAAAGTTAAAGTGTTAAATTGGATTAGCACCATTAAAGCTATCAATACAACCAACACGATATATAAGGAATGATACATTCCTTTTTGTCTAATCGCTTCTGTTCGTTCATCTTTATCTTTAAATTGTGGATAAAGGTAACTAATTGCAAATCCCATATATGCTAAGGCTCCCCAATTTAGAAGTTCTACCACCGATACAGCATCAGTCATTAAAGAAAGAATAAGTCTAACTATAAAAATAAATGAAAATAATAAACCCACTATTAAATAGTTCTTTTGAGATGCCATTCTAAAACCTCCTAAATTTTAAAATTCATCTATAATCTTCTTCATCTAAGATAAAAATTTTTTCCACACTTGTTTGAAATATTTCAGCGATAATCATCGCTAAAGGAAGAGATGGATTATATCTACCCTTTTCAATAGAAATAATGGTTTGTCTGGAGACCCCTAACTTTTCGGCTAACTTATCTTGGGAGAAACCGAACTTTTTTCTATGTTCAGTCAACTTATTTCTCAAATTCATCACCTCTATTTCATATAGTATACTGTAAAGCTCGCTTTACGTAAAGTAAGCTTTACATTTATTTTGAATTACTTATTAAAAATCCTTCTCTTAAACAAAATAAACTGTACCATTTTCTTTGAAGGTACAGCCTGAACATATATTAAATCACTAACCTGCCCCGATAGTTGCATAAAGAAAAGCTGCCTTAAAGACAGCTCTGATCTTCAGCTAACGCACCTTTAGTTGAACAAGCAGTGCTTTTAACCTTACCCTTTTAAACCTTTTTTATCGCAACAAAGATGTTCGTGGACAAGGAGTTCTAGAACACTTTCAATATCTATCCATTTTATAAAGTGGTCAGCTTCAATTGATTCTTGTATTTTATCTAACAATTCTGCCCAGTAAAAATATCCGTCATTTATTAGTGGATCATTATTAGTGGATTGAAAATATCTCTTTGCATTGCCTATAAAAGAACCTATCGACACTTTATAACCCGTTTCTTCTTGCATTTCACTTTCCAGGCATTCTTGACAACCTTCATTACTTTTAATTCCACCACCAGGTAAAAAATAATGTCCTTTGGAATTTTTGACAGTTAAAATTTTATCCTTTTCAGAATTGAAAACTATTGCATAAACTGCACCCCAATTGTTAGACAACATCTAACAATTGGAGGTGCAGTTTTTTTGACTAAATATACGATGGACGAAAAATCACATGCATGGAGCATTTCAAACAAGAACTAGAAGAATATATCCATTACTACAATCATCAACGAATCAAGGTAAAATTAAAAGGCATGAGCCCAGTAGAATACCGGGTTCATGCCCTCAAGGCTGGCTAATTAAATAAAGTGTCTAACTTTTTGGTTTACTTCAAAGCAACTCCCTTATTGAAGTAAACCACCCTTTAGTTGAAGAAGAAGTCATCATTTTAATAACTCAGTCTTATACCTATATCGTACATTTTCAGGAATTTGGTTAAAAATATGCAAAGGGATTCCTACTTTATCTTTAATTTCTATTTCTTTTCTCGAATCAAAGTATGTAAGGAATCCCCAATAAGAAATGAAAAAGTTATAAGTTGGTTCGTAAATAAACTCCATCCAGCCCTCTGCAATATGTTTATCTTTTTCATTGAATATATTAATTCCTGAGAAGTTTTCCACTACCCCATCTAAAAAAATAGCATCATCTTCTTCTATACAACTTTCAGACCAGTCAAATTTAAACTTATTTGCCATTATTCCATAGATTTTCAGGTCATCGCATAGTTGTTTTTCTACTAACATTCTTAATTTAGGTCCCATTTTGTCTGAGTATCCTAAGTCAGTGTAATTTGGTTTCAAATTTTCCCACTCCATATATATGTGCTTTGTTACTTTACACTGCTTACTTTACTGATTAAAACCTTCTTCAACTAATCTGCCCCTTTAGTTCCATAAGAATCAAACAATCTTGAATTCCCAGAGTTTAAATTTTGTAATATTTCGATCTGAAATTTATCGGCTATTTTAAACGTAAATTTATAAATGAAGTATCCAAGAATAGCACCTAATACATTACAAATTACGTCATCAATATCAACTGTTCTTCCCCATCCACCTGCTATTAGTTCAATAAATTGTATAGATTCTATACTAATTGATATAAAAAATCCGAATAGTACAATACTTTTAAAATCCTTAACTTTATTCCATATTATCGGTGATAATACACCCAAAGGCATCAATAATAATATATTTCCACCCACATTTCTAATAATTAGTCTAATCATAAACACCGTATCACCATCATATGCAATACCTATTTGTTTAATATCGTTTATAATTCCAACAAATGGAGTAAGATTTAAGCCAAACTTAATATTTTGCATATTAAAATCAATCCATAAAGCTAATGGAAACAGTGTAACGGAAACAACCATAAGTATGTATAAAACAAAAAGAAAATTAATAACTTCTCTTAACCAATATACTTGTTTTTGTTTTTTAAATTTAAACCCTATTAAAATACCTCTTCCAGCTAAATAACATATAACTCCAATTCCAATAATCAAACTACCATTAATTAAATACACTCCATCGACCCTTCCTTCCAGCTCAAACAAACCTTATTTTACCATAAAATATTACCTTGGTTAGAAACTAATTCTGCTCGTTCATTATCACCAATAAATCCAAAATCTTATTGCGTTTCTTAATGAACCATCCTGCCCCGTTAGTTTAAGTACATTTCTTGACAATCTTAATAGTGACACTAACATAAATATCCAATAAAAAAATCATCTCACCTCTAAGAAATCTATAGTGGTGAGATGATTTTAATCAATCTTTTTTATAAAACTACACTTCGTGGGAATCTTACGGCAATGATACGTCAACAGGGTTACTCAAGTGTAACAACAGATTATGTTTTCTATCTTTATGAAATCGGTTCAACAAAATAGTATTTCTCTTAACTTCCATTCAGAAATAAGGTAAACAAATTTTCAGCAATCGGGCGCGATTGTGAAAGAAAAAGTAAAAGGGCCACAACATTTTAGATATGTCTAAAATGTTGTGGCCCGATTTGTTTTCTATTTTCACTAACTCACCCGTTTCTGGAAGATAGCCATTTATGAATAATTGTTTCCTTACTTGCTATAAATTTCATAAGCAAAAAATCCAAATAAATAGCCTATTCCAGCTCCTAAACTAACTGTAATTACTAGAGGGATTGGGAAAAACATGCCAAAAATCACACCGATAGCACACCCAAAAAGCATCCCAATCGGTATTAAACTATCTAATAAATTTTGAGCACCTTTTGATTTTTTCTTAGCTAGGTTGCCTTGGTTATATTTATGTTTAAGCCTTTCAATTACATATACTACAATTCCTCCCACTATTACAACAGGCGCAATTGCCATGACTAACCCCATGTTAGAATCTCCTTTCACTTTTTAATCAGATCCTACCTACTACTGTGTATTGATAATAAAGTTTGATAATTATAAAGTTACAATTGCTTATTTAGGAACCAACACAAAAACTCCATTTGCCTAAAGTTTGATCAAAATACAAAGAAATGGAAAGATAGAATTAATTCGTGAAATTTATTCCTCTTTTTTGAGTAACAATCTCAATAGTAAGTATCGGGTTTTATTTCTAGCTTATTAAGGTTTTCACTGTTACAAGATGGAGAAATTCTTTCCTTAACTAGATCATCTACATAATCATTATGTTGAGAAGGGACTTGAATTCTTACAGTAACATCAAAAGAATGATTGTCATTGTATTTTATACCGGCTATTCGCTTCCATTTCCATCCTATCATATTATCACTATATTCTTTTTGAACTTTCTTATCTATGGTTAAAAAAACAATATCTGAAATAATGTCCTCTGTAGTGACATATATTTCTTGTTCTACTTTTGAAACCGATTCTGCTTTAACTGTTTGCAAAGGGGTAATGGCAAATAAAAAAAATCCTAATAAGATTAAATATCGCTTAGCCATCAAAATTTCACCTCATATTTCTGTTTACTTTTATTCTTTAGATAAACTCAATAGTCATGCCTTATTAAACTCCCTAAGTTTGATAGCTATATCTCTCGAATGCTAACCCTCCCCGCTAGTCCATAAGAAAAGGAGCTGTTTCCAGCCCCCTAAAGAAATATTGCACCTTATTATTGATAAAATCTTAATTCCACTGAATTAACACTTTGAGTACATATCCATAAAGAAATAAATTCTTTTGTGACTATCTCAATTAGATACGATGGATGCGACATCTTGAATCGCCCTTCGTCCTGCTTTACTAATGCCGGCAAGCTGAAAGAAGCCGTGATTTACTCCAAGATACCTTCTGCATTGTACCTCAACACCCGATTCCAATAAACGGCGATATAATGCCTCTCCCTCGTCGACAAGAGGATCAAATTCAGCAGTAATAATATGGGTTTCTGGAAGGCATTCGAAATCATCACGGTATAACAGGCTTGCTTCTGGATGATCAGAAGGCAGATTTGATAAATACGCCTCAAAACCACTTAGTAAAGCATCCCTTGTAATCACATAATCATCGCCAAATTTTTTATAACTGTTGCTTGTACCTTTGGCATCAAGCATTGGATAAATGAGAACCTGCCGTTTTGGCATCCAATGCCCTTGTTCTTTTAATCGTAGGCAGGTAACTAGAGCGAGGTGCCCGCCTGCACTGTCGCCAGCGATTGTGATGTTATCCGGATTTCCTCCCCAGGATGAGGCATGTTCACGGACGATGTGGGCAGCCTTGGCTGCATCGTCGTGAGCGGCCGGATACACATGCTCCGGTGCCAGCCGATAATCAACTGCGACGACAAGAATCCTGCCCAAATTGGACAACTGACGCAATTGACGATCGTGAGTTTCAAAATCACCGCTGACAAAACAGCCTCCATGATAAAAAATCAAAATCGGGAGATTAATTTGTTCCGATGGTCTGTATATACGAAGCCGTATGCTTTCAATAGTTTGTTCAAAAATATCCCCTACCGAAACTACTTCTCCGCCTAAGTCGATCGTACTCAAATATCCTTGCCTTCGCTCCTGGATACTTTGCTTCCTTGCCGATGGACGTCCACTCTCAATAAATTGGGCAACCAGTTTTCGAATACCCGGCTCCAGATAGTTTAAACGTGTCATTTTTAATCCACTCTCCGAATTTTTTTCACAGAAATTTATTTTTATAAAGTTTCAAACACACTTATTAATAAAGGAAATTTTGCTTGTTCCTGCACAATATTTAACTTCTTACACTGCGTCTGCACATATAGGGGTAATTCAACAATGTCTAGATAGCGGAAGAGAAGAATCTCCCCAAGAAATGGCTCCTATCCTATCTACTACCATTACAGTTAATGGCCCCTTCTTTGCAGCTGGTTTAAAAAACTAAATCCTTCAAGGAAAAGGGACATTACCTGAAAAAAATAGGTACTGTCCCTTTATCTGTTCTAAAATCAATTAAAGACCCCAAATTTTGAGGTGCACCTTCAAATAAATTCTTAATATCTTCAACGAATACCTCTCCTCTTAATATACGGAACCATTCGTTTTGATTGTAGGGTAATTCAACAACAACATCAAAAGGAGGGCTGTGCTTATTAAACAGCCCTCCTTTTTTGGTATCAGATTCAATAATTAAGCCTTTTTGGGTGATTGGGATGCACAGGCACCGAAACAAAAATTTTTGATTATAGTCAATAAATCAAGATCTTGTCTTGAATGATTATATTAAGTTTTCCTACCATGATTCCTAACAATAAATTGTTTAATCTTGCTTTCTCAATCAAATTCAGAACCCACTTACACCATGAAATTTCTTCTTTATCTAACATACTCCTTCTATTAAAAAGAATATAACTACCAAAATGTTTAGATGTCTTTTCTAACCTATTCTTCCCATGTGTTTGTTCAATTCTGGCTATATTTTCATCTCGCAAGGCCACGGTTTGTTCTAATTTAGAAATTCGGTCCTGAATTAGTTTTTTCGCATTTTCTTCATTGGATAACCAAATCGAATACATCTTAATAAGAAATTCATCACGAATGATGGGATCAGAGGGCGATTCAGTGACCCATTTTTCCAGAGTTTCTCTTCCCTTTTCTGTGATTGAATATATTTTCTTATCAGGTTTACCCGTTTGTTCAATATGCTCAAATTCCAAAAGCCCATTCTTCTCCATTTTAGTTAACAGAGGATATATTTGACTATGCTTCGCAGGCCATAATACCTCTAAATATCCAGCTAATTGATAGCCAGAACATGGATTTCTACCAAGCGAACTAAGTATCGCATATCCAAGAGTATTCATCTAATCCCCCTTCATTTATATATAGCGTTCCTTACTGACTTAAAACCAAAGGTTAAATAATCCTTCATTAACCCCTAAATTATACATATAATATATTCCAAAAACCATACTAATTGTACCCATTGTGAATACAAGTGTTCGACTAATTTTAGCACGTTTCATACTAAACACAAACGGGATACCAATAATCGTAGTGAAAAAAAGCATACCAATGACCGTTCCTACTCCAAATAAAAGGATATAAATAGCCGCTTCCCAAACACTCTTAACTGTACTCATCGTCAATATAACCATAGCGCCGCTTCCTGCAAGACCATGGACTAGACCAATAAACATTGATTTCAAATATGAAACATGTTTATGTTTGTGTTTATGCTCATGTTTACCACCATGTTCATGGGTATGGACATGTTTATGTTCATTTCCATCATGTGCATGCGTATGAACATGGATACTTTTGAAAGAAAGGATCGTTGTAACACCTAGATAAACAAGCATGATTCCTACTAAAAATTCTAAGGACATAGACCATTTCCCTGGTATTTCACCCTTCATAAGAATAAGAATAATACCAACTATAAATAATGTTATCGTATGACCTATTCCCCAAAATACTCCTGCTAGAGAAGCGTGCCATAACTTTTTGCTTTGACTTGCAATTGTTGATACTGCAATCACATGATCAGGCTCAATTGCATGCCTGATTCCCAAAACAAAACCTATCGTTAAAACTGAAAACAATGTAACATCCATAAATATTTCTCCTTCAAACTTTTTGTCACGTATAAAGTGAAACTTCCATAAGTGGCGTTTTTTCACAGCCTGATTAACCCGGATAAAAGCCCGGCAACCTTTTGATTGCCGGGTTCTAAGTATTAATACTTTCTTAGAAAACACGGTTTGGTTATAAACCACTCTTGACTAATAATTCGGTGACACTCAGTAAAGATTTCCTCTATTACTTGTGTCGAGTTAGCTAATACACGAACAGTAAATCCTGGTACAGATAATAAAGAGAGTCCAATTTTATATCGATCTGTATTCTCATTAATAGCCTGATATAACCGATCAAGGAGGTCAGGGCTTGTTTGTTCGCCAACCACAAGCATGGAACCTAAATGCGAAAACCCTTCCATGAAGCCAATCTTCTCTATATTTTGGGCAGCAGGATTCAATTGGATATGATCATAGGCCACAAGCTCATCGTCCATATAAATTTCATTGATGAATTGAAGCCGATTATAACTGAAACGATCTCCATCCGGAGACCACCCCGGGGTTAAAATGTCTGAATAAAGGAAAGTCGCCCCTTTCTCCATGCGAATGACATTTTTTTGTTTATAGCGCGCGTCCTGATACATAATTAGCGGATCCGGAATATATTCGAGATAACATCCAGACTTTAGAAAAATCTCTGTTTCCTGGTAGGCATGAGTGTTAGGTGTCTTATAAACCTTTGTTGCGGATTGTGTCGTTAAGGTTAGTCTCGCTTGCTTCTCGAGCGTAATTTGTATTTTATAGCGATCTCCGTCTAGATAGCCTCCACCGGGGTTCAAAATATAATAACAAGCTTGTCCAGAGTCATCATGATAAACCGGACGCATCACTTTCAATGCGCCCTGAAAATATACATTTTTCGCTACAGTCTTTCCATTCCGATCTTCGACATCTAGACACAAAACTCCAGTCCAGTCTTCCATTATTCCAATCCTTTTAATAATGCATTCTTCATAAGCCAGTTAATGACCTGGTCAAGCCCCGTGTTATCTTTTAAATTGGTGAAAACAAACGGTTTATTTCCGCGAAAAACCTTCGTATCAGACTCCATCACTTCGAGGCTTGCGCCAACGAAAGGAGCTAAATCCGTTTTATTAATGATGAATAAATCTGATTTAATCATCCCTTGGCCGCCTTTACGCGGAATTTTTTCGCCTTGAGCTACATCAATAATATAGATGGAAAAATCCACAAGCTCTGGGCTGAAAGTCGCCGCTAGATTATCGCCTCCACTTTCCACAAAAATGAGCTCTACGTCCGGATGCTTCTCTTTTAATTCATCGATAGCCGCAAAATTCATGGAGGCGTCTTCACGAATAGCTGTGTGTGGACATCCGCCTGTTTCAACCCCAATAATACGGTCTGCCGGTAGGACTCCATTTTGCATTAAAAATTTGGCATCTTCTTTTGTATAAATATCATTCGTCACAACGGCCATGCTGATTTCACCTTCTAAATGACGGGTTAGCCTTTCAACCAACATCGTTTTTCCGGCTCCAACAGGTCCGCCTACTCCAATTTTAATCGGTTCCATATAAAAACACTTCCTTCTATATTAAGACATGAAAATACGAATATTCACTCGCTCATGTTTCATTTGAGATAACTCTAAACCTGGTGAAATGATTCCAAAATCCTCTTTATCCAAAGTTTGAATTTTTTCTGTTGCCTCTATTAAAGCACTTTGAAACTCATGAATTGTCTTCTGTCCCGCGGTTTGTCCTAACGGAATCGCCCGAACGGCATTTTGAACAAGACTTGAAACAGTAGAATACAAATAATAGAGTATGGTAGTTGATTTCGGAACACCAAGATGGTGCCCTATCATCGTAAAAGCAATAGCTGGATGTCCAAAGGAGTGCTTCTCCTTAATCCGTTTTTGATATTGCGAGTGAACAGGAAACTCATATAAAGATCCCAGAAGGTTTACCATGCGTTCTCCCATTCTTTTGGTACCTTCTCTCGTTTCACGCGGCAAATTTTGAACTGTCAGCATTCGATCGATCTTCCACACCGTTTGTACATCCTCATTTTCCAAGGCATCATAGACAAGACGCGTTGCCAGCCCATCTGAATAGACGAGCTGTTCATTTAAATATACATGAAGCCACTTGGAAAACGATGCTTGATCATACACTTGATCTTCTTGAATATACGTCTCTAGACCATATGAATGACTAAAAGCACCAGTTGGAAAATTCGAATCACATAGTTGGAATAAAGAAAGAATATTAGGATTCATGGCTATGTCCAATATGACGAAAAGCCTGTTTTACTTTCCGATCTTCACGTGTAAAAGGAATTTGAAGCTCTTGCAGCAATTCTTCAACAAGATAATCATACTGAACGAGCATATCGTTCTCTTCAAATTGAGCTGGAAGGTGACGATTCCCCAATTGGTGGGCAATCGTTCCCATTTCATTTAAACTTCGCGGACTAATGACCAATAGATCATCGGAAAGGACATCTATGACAATCATATTTTTATCATCCATATATAAAACATCGCCCGCCTTAAGGTCACGCAGTTCTTTTAAGCGAATGCCAATTTCGTGGCCGTGGTCGGTGGTCACTCTTTGAATCCGTTTCACTAAATTAGCACTTTCCAGGTACACCTTTTCCATATGGCGTTTCACAATTTCTTCTCTGTCCATTGCTTCGATATTTGTAACAATTTTTTCAATGATCAATATTTTCACCTCAAAATAAGACTCAAAATAAGAAATAGCGTTGTCCCATCGGTACTATATCCACAGGTTCACAAGTAATGAGTTTCCCGTTTACTTTTACCTCATACGTTTGTGGATCAACCGTAATCTCAGGCGTTTCGGAATTAAGCTTCATATCTTTTTTCGTTAAGTTTCGAATACCATGAACTGGAAGAACCGTTTTTTCCAAGCCTAATTTCTCATGCACTTTATCATCAAAAGCGACTTGAGAAACAAAGGTAATTGAGCTCTTAGACATGGCTTTTCCATAAGATCCATACATTGGACGATAAATAACTGGCTGTGGTGTCGGAATGGACGCATTGGCATCACCCATTAAGCTTTCTACAACAAAGCCATTTTTAAGAATCATTTCAGGCTTCACGCCGAAAAATGCCGGTGACCAAATGACAAGGTCCGCCATTTTTCCAACTTCAATCGAACCGACATATCCAGAAATACCATGAGTGATAGCGGGGTTAATCGTATATTTAGCTACATAACGCTTCGCGCGATTATTATCAGAAAGCTCGCTGTCACCTTCCAACGCTCCTCGCTGTTTTTTCATTTTATCTGCTGTTTGCCATGTACGTAAAATAACCTCGCCAATTCGTCCCATTGCTTGTGCATCTGAGCTAACCATACTGAATACACCCATATCTTGAAGAATATCTTCAGCCGCAATCGTTTCGCGTCTAATCCGTGAATCAGCAAAGGCAAGGTCTTCAGGGATAGATGGGTTTAAATGGTGACACACCATTAACATATCCAAATGCTCGTCGATCGTATTAATTGTATATGGCAAAGTCGGGTTTGTAGATGATGGAAGAACATTCATAAAGCTCGCTGATTTAATTAAATCAGGAGCATGTCCGCCCCCTGCCCCTTCCGTATGGTACATATGAATAACTCTGTCTTTAATCGCCGCTAGCGTGTTTTCCAAAAATCCGCCTTCATTCAACGTGTCTGCATGAAGGGCAACTTGTACGTCATATTGGTCCGCTACTCGGAGAGCGTGGTCGATAGCAGAGGCTGTAGCTCCCCAGTCTTCATGCACTTTTAATCCAATTGCTCCTGCACGTACTTGCTCAGCTAACGCCTCTTCGTTCGCAGCTTGTCCTTTTCCAGTGAAGCCTACGTTAATTGGAAATCCTTCCGCTGCTTGCAGCATTCTATGAATATTCCATTCACCTGGAGTAACAGTTGTGGCTTTTGATCCTGCAGCAGGACCTGTGCCTCCTCCGATTAAAGTTGTAAGACCAGAAGCTAATGCAGTCTCAACCTGTGCTGGATTAATAAAATGTACATGGGAGTCGATTCCACCAGCTGTGACGATCATCCCTTCCCCAGCAATAATTTCTGTAGAAGCACCAATTACAATATCCACATTATCCATTACTAAAGGATTTCCGGCTTTTCCGATTCCAGCAATTTTCCCGTCACGGATTGCAATATCCGCTTTATAAATTCCGGTATAGTCTAGAATAACAGCATTTGTAATGACTACATCCGGAACTCCATCTTCGCGAGTTGCAAGAGGATGTTGCCCCATCCCGTCACGGATTACTTTTCCACCGCCAAAAACGACTTCTTCACCATATGTAGTATAATCTTTCTCAATTTGAATCACTAAATCTGTATCCGCTAAACGAATGGAATCTCCTGTCGTTGGACCATACATCCCAGAATATTGCTTTCTTGACATTTTGAAACTCATTGATTTCCCCCTCTTTCCACGGATCCATCTGTTTTATTATTTAACCCATACACACGACGTTCTCCACCAAAATCAATCAATTCTATTTCTTTTTCATCTCCAGGCTCAAAACGAACGGCAGCACCCGCAGGAACGTTTAACCGTTTCCCAAACGCTTCTTCGCGATTGAATTGAAGAGCTTCATTGATTTCATAAAAGTGGAAATGAGAGCCAATTTGAACAGGCCGATCTCCTGTATTAATTACAGACAGCTTTGTGACTATTTTCCCGGCATTACAAATAATTTCTTCTTCTTTTAAAAATAGTTGCCCTGGTATCATTTAAGCATGCCTCCTTGTCGATTCTTATCTGATTGGATTATGAACCGTTACTAGTTTCGTTCCATCAGGAAAAGTAGCTTCTACTTGAATATCGTGGATCATCTCTGGAATACCTTCCATAACATCTTCGCGCGACAAAATCATTGCACCATATTCCATCAATTGTGCAACTGTTCTTCCATCCCTTGCCCCTTCTAACACTTCATAGGTGATAAGTGCTACGGCTTCTGGATGGTTTAATTTTAATCCTCTTTCTTTTCGTCGCTTAGCAAGATCAGCTGCCACTACAATCATGAGCTTATCTATCTCACGCGGTAATAATTGCATCGTAAAGCCTCCTCATTTTTAAAATGACCAAGTATAGCGAAAATTCCATCAATTTTCGAGACCTTTCTCCCAAACCCATTGATGATTAGTTGAACCAATTGGGACGTATGAACTGTTTATCCCCCACCAAATGCTCGCCTGACTCCCCAAAGATATAAGGTAGACATTACACCCTGTTATCTGAGATAAACGGAAAAACCCCTTTTTATATGGCCTGCTTTTTTACTAATGGAGAATCAAATATTCATCAATAATGTTACCTGAATTATCTGCAATCAAATGTTCATGTATCATTTCATGATAAAAAATATCATTAAACGAATATCACTATTTTAGAAAAAAATGATATTGCAATTAACCTTATTTTCCATTTTCTTTACAAAAAAAATCAGATTTTACAATAAAATGAAGGATTGATTCCCTTGAAATATTAATATATCATAATATATATATATATCAAATTATATATGATTTTATGTATTTAATAGTTAAGTGAATGGACTTTGTAAGGAGGAGAGCTAAAGGATTATATTCAAAGGCGGGAGAACTCTTTCCGGAAACATAGGACTTGCAAAAATCCCCTATAAAAAAAGTCGGAAAAATGATTATCTTACATTTTTCGTTTAGGTTTTTACATTGCCCTTCTGCTGAACTAAAACTCTTAATGCATGATTAACAAGTTATGTGTCAGAGGATATTTTTTAAAACTGTAGAAAATGAAATGATTGTATCTGAACCTATTTTTCTAAATATCTTAATTGAGGGGTAGTATTATGCAAAAAGACAAACGTACTTCATTGACCGATGGAATGTTTCTTTCTTTAATGAAGTCATCACTGAAAGGAATCTCTCAAGTCATATTGATTGAGAATGCTGTGACTGGTTTCATTATTCTAATGGCGATCACGATTTACTCTTATCCTTTAGGGATTATTACTCTATCTTCCTCTATCATAGGAACGCTAATCGGAAAACTGGGAGGTGCTAATGAAAACAGTGTGAATTCAGGTTTATACGGATATAACTCCGTGCTAACAGGCATTGCACTAACATTGTTTTTAACTGGACCCTCTCAGTGGTTTATCGCTTTAGTTGGAGCTGCTTTAGCCGCAATCTTTTCCGCAGCAATGATGCATTTCATGAGAAACACAGAGATTCCCATCCTTACATTCCCTTTTATCATTCTGACCTGGTTTATGTTGCTTGTATCTTACAAGTTAAAGGCTTTCCAGTTAAGTCCGGGACTAGTTCCTCAAGACTTATCACACTGGACCTTAAACATCTCTGGAAAGGTTAATTGGCTGGAAGGGAGTTTTAATGGGATAGGGCAAATTTTTTTTCTAGATAGTACCTTAGCTGGCATTCTGTTATTTATTGGCGTATTTTGGGCCGGATGGAAATATGGCCTTTTTTCCATTTTAGGTAATGCTTTTGCATTACTCATATCATTCGCACTTGGAGGGGAACACTCGTTAATTATCTTGGGTCTTTATGGCTACAATGCGATTTTAACCAGCATTGCCGTATCTATAGTTTTTAAAGAGGACCATAATCGATTTGCGCCTATAACAGGGATCATCGCAGCTTGTGTGACAGTACCCTTAACGGCAAGTGTAGCTACCTGGCTTTTACCCTATGGACTTCCAGCCCTGACAATGCCTTTCGTTCTTAGTACCTGGCTTTTCCTAGGCGCGAGAAAAGTCCTTCCTAGGTTGTAATAAATTTGACTTTTCAGAATGGAGCATGAGGGGGCATTACTTCCAAAGTCCGCTACCTTTGCAACATTAAGTAACCATCTGGAAATCTGAAGTAATTCTCATGTTATGGCTTGACCAATAAATAAAATAAAAATCGCCCCTTTAATTCGCATTCCCTAACGCATCGTCAATTGCCTTGTAGCCATTGTTTAGATAGGTTTTTTCAAATGAACTTAATTCTCTATTCATCGAATTAGCTGGTTAGTTCAATTAGAAAAAGACTGCCGCTGCAACCCCTGTTATAATGCACCCGGTTAGCGAAAGAAGGGAGCAATTTGTTATCAATTTCGCTCCCCTTTATAAGCCTTATATTCTCTTGGATGATCCTTGAGATAGCTTTATAATCATACTTATGGTTGACAACATCTACAACAAAACCCTTCTTCTTCTATTCCCATTGATAATGATTAATCTTCAGAAACATAATAAGGGAAGCGATTAAGGAACACGTTTTATAAAGAAGATGAAACTCTACCAATTATATTAAAAGAAGAAGAGCAAGCTCAAATTCTTTCTTGCTCTTTTTCTTAAGCTATTATTCTATAACAAATATATCTCTGTGTACTTTTTCGTCCTTTTCCCAAGTAACGGAAGCTTTATAAATACTTTCTTTTTTTGGTGCATCACCTAAATAAAATGACTCATAAGAAAAAGGATGTAATTTAGTCTCTGTTCCATCTTCTGCTCTTCCTTCGTTAAAACTTGTAAGAGTTATTAGAGTTTTATCATTCTCTAATAGCGCGATTTCTTTGACAACAACTTTGTCATCATTAAGTTGTTTAATTGAGGCATCCCAGCCAGTTGGTTCACTTGGATCTCTATTTTCTTTATAACGTACTTTCCACATATTGTTTACTTGGAATAAAGATTGATGAAAAGTATGCTGCAAACGTTGATTTTATATATAGTAAAAACCCACTCATTTTGAAAAAAGATTGATCAAAATAAGTGGGTTTGGTTTTTAGGTGGAGTTAGTTTTTATAAAAAAGATTGATCATTTTGTGAACCTTAATCAACTAACGCACCCGTTAGTTTAAGTACAAACCTTCACAATCTTGCTAACCTGCCACGTTAGCTTAATAAGAAAAAACCTAATAATTAAAATAAATTACATAGGGCATATTAACTTTAAAATGGTAGGTCCTATATGAAAATAAAACGATTTATTATGATAATACTTTTAGTATCTAGTTTCACAATAAGTACAAACGTTTCTGCATCAAACAATAATAAGGAAAACGAAATACCTAATTTTCCCGAAGCAAAGAGCTTCAATAACAGATACTTCAGCTATTTTATTACGGATTTATACAACAAGGAAATAATGGAAGCTTTTCAAAGTTATTATAAGAGCAAGGGATTAAAACCTACTGGCTATGGTCCGTCAAGTGAAGACCCCGATTATGGAATGGTTTCTATCTATTTTGGTAATGATTTTAGCGATAAATTCTCATATATGCTAAAAGTGTCATTGTCACCTACAACAGATAAAAAAGTGTTAGGTAGAGATACTCTTTATTTTGCAGTTGAACCTAGTCGCCAATTGATGAAAGACTTACCGAAAGATTACCCTCCAATCAAGTTGGTGAAATATGAACACAAAGAGCCGTAAAAAAGGACACATTTGTGTTCTTTTTTTATTGACGGCTTCTAGAAATCTTATTTTATCCTTCTTCTTATGCAACTAACCTGCCCCGTTAGTTGAACAAGTACCACCTTTATTGCACATATCCATCCAGAAGCGTAACAAAAGAAGCCAACATCAATTGTTGACTTAATATTTATCGACATTTAAGTTTATTAAAATGTATACCCTATTATTCTAATTCAATTCTGGAATTCCTAATTAAGTTAACAACCTGCTATTCCTATGGGCTAAGCAATCTTTTACTAACAGAGATAAAACATTTAATAGTACTACTTATATATTTCATTTTCTAAGATAATCACTTTTTCCCCATGCGCTGCTTTCCCAATTTGTTTCGTATTTTCAACCAGCCGAAAAATATTATCACAGCATTGTTTGGCACCTATAACCAATAAAGGTACACCTATAAAATCAATTTTTAATGCTCTTGATAAATATCCCCCGATAGACATAGCAATAGGTACAGTTGGTGATGTATTGGAGAATACTATTTTTTCGTTAAAATGAAATTTCTCTTCTAGTAGTAAAGTCAATTCTTTTAATGCTGGAACAACAAGTTTGTCTCTTTTATGTCCAATTGTATAAACTGAGTCGCCCTCTTCATCGGTCCCGCGAAAAATCAGCTTTCCAAAATCTTCTTTCGTTAATTTATTAAAATATTTTACATTTAATATTTCTTCCGAAGTTAATTTTCTTTCCGATTGAGGTAATTGTTTTAAATGATATGCGGCAGCCAAAGACGTGGTATGTGTACCCCCATAATCATTATAGATATACATCATGACATCATCCCTAATAGTTTTTTTACTACTATTATGGTCATATACTCCATTTCCAATTCAGTTGGTTATTTTAGCTTTTATTACACCATATGTGTCAAATGCGACATACTCTCCTCTACAACTAAACTGCCCGATAGTTCCATAAAGAAAGAGGTGCCTTCAAAGACAACTCTGTTCTTCACCGCACCTGTTAATTTAAGTGTACTTATTCACAATAATAGCAACTACCTTTAGAAATGCTATTTGTATTTACATTTTACCGATTATATTTCCAACATTATCTAAGAAGTCTATATTTATGTTAGAGAAGTTTTTTTGATTATTATTGTTCATCAATATCCAAATTCTAGTTTTTTCATTGAGTATAACAATATCTGCATCTATTCCATTAACTTTTATGGTCTTCGTTTCAGTAACTATATCTTTTGGTATGACACCGTGTAAAAGAATATCTTCATTTAACTCATCAACAACACTAGAATATGAATAATCTCTATCTTCATCTTGAGAATAATATGTATCTTTCCAACCAAATATCCCTTTTTCAAACTGTACGAATGAAACATTATTACCAACTTCAAATGGCACAAATGTATAATTACCAATTCGGTAAAATTCTTTATCGCCAATTTCACTTTGAGCAACTTCAGTCTTAAATTCGCTATTTATGAATTTTTCAAATGCTTCATCGACAGTTTTAGAACTTAGATTTACGGTTTCTATACTTGCAAATATTGCATATATAAAAATCATTGATATGACTAAAATTGAGATTGTTTTTGTACGTTTCCCCAAATTATCTCTTCCCCCATTATTATTTTTCATTTCCACTCTTAAACTTCTTGAATTAACTTATTGTTATTTTATCAGTTGTTCTTGTTAAACTATCCTGCCCCGTTAGTTTAAGTACATTTCTTCACAATCTTTATAGTGATATTAGCATAAATATCCAATAAAAAATCATCTCACCTCTAAGAAACCTATAGAGGTGAGATGATTTTAATCAAACTTTATTACAAAGCTACAACAACCTCAATTTTTTCACGCACTAGTTAATTCTATAAAATGGAAAAAGGAACAATTTTAACTAGTTTTCTAGTTGTGAATAAAGTACTATTAAATTAGTAATCATAAAGTTAAAACAACAATAAAGAATGGGGATTTTTATGCATGAGTATAATGTGATTGACCATCCTAAACACAAGATTTTATTTGGGATTGCAATAGCATCTATAGGTTTATCTAATCTAGTTTCAAATCGTATCCAACCTTGGGTTCAAGAAGCCCTTAATGCCCCTATTGTTGCTACTATCTCTGTAAGTGGTTTGACTATATTTTACGCACTCTATCTATTGTTTAATCTCTTAGTCTGGAAAGTCCCTCTGTTCCGGAAAATCTTTAACTTTCCGAATTTAGATGGTGTATGGGAATGTTCCGGGCTATCAAATAACATTAGATTGAATGAGCAATTTAAGTGGGATGGAACTATAACTATAAGGCAAACATGGGACAAAATCTTGATTACTTTAAAAACTAAGAATTCTAATTCTAATTCATTAAGTACCACGGGTGGAATTAAGTACTATACAGGGATGGGATATAAGTTATCCTATCATTATGAAAATAATCCAAGTGCTAACTCAGAAAAGGATCTAAGAAAACATGATGGGTATTGCATTTTAACCTTTAGCGAGGATGGAAAAACAGCTGAAGGCTGCTATTTTAATAACATGAAAGATAGACAATCTTATGGGGATATGAAGTTGAAAAGGAGGAAAGAAAAAAAATGGCGAATTTTGACTACTTTAAAAGGCTGGATAACCTTAAAAAAAGAAGACAAGAAGATGGCGAGTTAATTAAGTCGGAATTTGGTGAGTATGAAGTAATAAAGGAATCCTATGAAGAACTAAAAGAGTCTTCCACTATAAAGTACGTAATCGGTGCAATGAATCCGGTTGATTTAAAGTATACCAATAATACGATTACAGAAGGGGAAAGAGTAAAGAATCAACTTTCAAAACTTAAAGACAGTGGTTTTAATGTTGAGTTTCGATATCAGGGATCAGTCACCAATAATACACATATCAAGGCCCACAGCGATATTGATGTATTAACGCTGCATTCAGGTTTCTATTCACTGGAAACCCCTCAAAAACCTACATATCCGTATGCAGGAGATCCGGTGAAGGATTTGTGTGAACTGAGAGAGGAATGTTATTCTATTCTATCAAGTGCTTTTCCGGCAGCAGAAGTTGATAACTCAGGCGCGAAATCAATTGGGTTACAAGGAGGCTCCTTGAGAAGAAAAGTCGATGTAGTACCATCAAACTGGTATAACACAAATTTGTATAACCAAACGAAAGAAGAATACCATCGAGGGATCATGGTCCTGGATTATCATAATAAAACACGATTAGCAAACACACCTTTTTACCATAATAAGCTTCTGAATGATAAAGATCTTCAAACAGCAACAAATTATAAAAAGGTTGTGAGATTATTAAAGACATTAAAGGCTGACAGTGATGCAAAAATAAATCTCAGTAGTTATGATATTGCTGCGCTTATGTATCACCAGGATAATTCTTCATACTTAATTGGCCAATCACCGTTGAGGATTATTACAAACTCCCTTTCATTTTTGAAAAATGTTTATGACAATGAATCATATAGAACTGGTTTGTTAGTCCCTGACAAATCAAGAGCTATATTCGAGAGGGCAACTGTTGATGATTTAGAATTAATGATATTTGAAGTAGATAAGGTGGCCCAGGATATCATAAATGATCTTTCAGCATCAGGAAATACAATTAATAAAGAAATTGTTGCGTAATAAAGTAAAGACCGGCTAATGAAACCAAGAAATTTATGCGAATTCTTGGGAACATGTTGTTAGATTAGCAATTGAAAATCGACAATTGAAAAATAAAAACATACAATTAATCTAAAAAGATTAATATCAAAGTTAAACAAACAGCTGCATACTCAATAGCCCTTACTCGTATTGAGTATTGGCTATTTTTTTGATGTAGCTTTGAAATAAAGTTTGCTCAAAAGTATCCCGCAGAACCTAATTTTAGGGCAAATAAAAAGAATCCATTTTGAGAAAAGATTGATTAAAATGGATTCTTCTCTTGTGAATTAGTATACATTTTTTTATAAAAAAGTTTGTTCATTTTACACAGTTTCATTTTCCGCAATCGCGCCCGATTGCGTAGCAGAGTACTTGTCATATTTTTGTTAACCAGTAAATTTTAGCCTTTATACCGTTTAATTAAAATCATAATTAATTAAATATTTTCCTGTATTTACTAGTCGTTCTGGTATTGTATAAATGTTAGTTGAAATGGCGCCGAAAATTATAGCTATAACCCAGAAAGTAATTTTTTGACCCAAAGTCAAATCTGAAAAACTAAGTATGATTGCCATAAGAAATAAAAATCCAGTAATAACATTCATTAAACAGCCTGAAATTGTTGTGAGTAATATTAAACCCTGTCCTAAAATTACTAATAAGAAACCAACAATCTTAAGTATAAATTTTATTATTGCTTTAATAATCATGTTTATCCTCTTTCATTGTTTAATGTTTCATCTTGTACTGATGGAACCTTATTTTACCATAAGAACCCCTTAATAATTACATCCATTCGGGTAAAACAGTGCATCTTTTTTCAAAACAGTTTAACTTTTTTACAAACGGTACATCTTTTTTATAAACAGTACTACTTTATTTGAAACTTACACATATCGTTATCCGATTTCCCAGAAAATAGATCCAGTGGAGTTATACCAATAAATACCTAACAAAATTACTAATAGCGGTATAACGAAAACTAAATAACTTTTTTTTCATTGGATTCTCTCCAAGTTAAAATTTAATGACGCGATATTTTACCTGAGTATTAATATTTTCAAGGTACTCGAAGGTGATATTCATCACGTCTAAGCATTGATATCCTTGTTAAACTCCCTCAGACAGAAAAAGGTGCTCCGAAGGAGACTGAATATCGTCAACATGATAAGCAGAAAACTCGTTTTTACTTATTTCTATTGTAAAATACTTCATTAATTCTCCACACAATGACCGTTCAGATACACCACTTAAAGGCTTTCTGTTCTTTCAGAAAACCTTCACCAGTCTTCCTAAAAATCCCAACAATCTCCTGTATTATAACGTACACACACTTACTTATAAACTAAAAATCCCCAAAATATCTAAAAACCTCATTTACTTATGGTACGGTTCTCCGTAATTTATCTTATAACGTTATTTAATTTTTATAGAAATAATCGACGATAACTAAGCAAGGGTTTTCCTCATAAAAATGTTTTATGGTATGATAATTAGATTGTTTATCTGACCTGTGACACATTTACATTCATCTAAGAAAAGAGGTATTTATGCACGCCACAGAATTATCCAAGCGACATTGGTTACTCATCTTAACACTTACTTTATTAACATTTGTTCTCGGGACAAGCGAATTTGTTATCATCGGGATCTTAACCGATATTTCCTCGAGTCTCCATATTACAAATGCAAAAGCAGGAACACTCGTTTCTGCGTTTGCGATTACGTTTGCCATTGCCACACCACTCGTGATGTCGGCAACAAGCCATTTTCCAAAGCGTAAATGGATGTTGTTTTTGATAGGTTCGTTCATCATCCTGAATGCTTTGTGCGTGATTTCGACAAGCTACATCATGCTCCTTGCACTTCGGATGATGACTGCGATTGTTACAGGAGTTTTAATTTCTCTTGCCATGATTGTTGCAAGTGAAACCATGCCTATCGCAAAACGTGGACTTGCTATATCATTCGTTTTCGGTGGTTTTACTCTTGCAAACGTGATTGGAGTACCAATAGGCACTGTCATCGCTGAAATGTACGACTGGAATGCAACCTTCCTGTTAACGACTTTTCTCGGTGGAATTGCGTTTTTGGCATCTTTCTTCATTTTGCCTACTATGGACAGTCCATTTCGCAGTTCGATGCGTGATCAATTTTCTTTGTTAACACACCCACGAATCTTAATGGCTTTTTTCATTCCATCTCTTGGATTTGGGGCGACGTATGCCGTTTATACGTATCTTGTTCCAATCCTGAAAGTAATGGAAGCACCAAGTAGTTCAATCAGTTTGATTCTGTTTTGCTATGGATTTATTTCCATTTTCAGCAACATACTCGCTGGTAAAATTGCCAACTACAATGCTATCGGACGTCTCCGGTTTGTTTTCCTCGTGCAAGCAATTGTTCTGATCAGTTTATATTGGACGACAAATAATTTTATCTTTGGATTGGTTAACATTGGCTTGATGTCATTAATGGCCATCCTTTTAACAACATCTACTCAGCTTTATTTGATAGATCTTGCCGGTATTTATCAACCAAAAGCTACAGGACTAGCGGCTTCACTGATGCCAGTAGCAAGCAATGTCGGTATCGCCTTTGGTTCCGCATTAGGAGGAATTGTTTACCATCAGGGAAATTTGATGAGTGTGCCATTGGTCGGTGGGCTGGTTGCTATCTGTGCAAGTCTTCTCACTTTCCTAAGTTATCGCTTAGACCAAAAACAAAAGAAAGCAGCATAACAGTATCAAGAACGTTGAGTTGTTCTTTGATACTTCTTTAAAAAGTAGAACTAGGTGCTTACCTCTAAAAATAAAGGCGACAATTGCAAAAGAACTTATCAAGACCAATGTTTCTGGTTAAAGGAAATTTTGATCTAAGAATTGAATTTTTGTTCTTTAAAATTACATTAGAAAACCTCATTTACTTATGGTTCGGCTAACCGTAATGTATCTAAATGAGGTCTTTAAGGAAAATAAAACACTCATATTAATTTTTTGCTAAGTCTATAATTAAATGTCTTTATAACACTCATACCTTAGTCTATTATTTTATTTTGTAATAAAGCTGGATATCATATGAGTGAATGAGTGTCGGGTGTCTAACATCTATACTAGTTTTAGCTTAATCTCATCTATGAAATCTATAAATATTCCCTCAATTTTTTCACATTAATATAATCATAGATTTCATTTTATTTTACTTTCCAAACTTTATCATATAAGACCTATTTAAAATCATGCTGAGAAGAAGTCATCTCTGTTCTCTCTCATAAATAGATTCCATTACCTACTAAACCAAATTCAACAGGTTCAGCAGTATAATAGTCCTGTGATAATTTAACTGCCTTTTTTAAAGTTTTTTACATTTTTGTTAGCTTTCACGGTAATATAGTATTGTTATATTTTCATTAATAAACTTTTATAAGAGGAGACAAAAAAATGAAAGAAATCGAATTTTCAACTAGTTTACTTTTCTTTTGGGTAAAAGGTAAAGTAGCGGTCGATAATAGATTTGTAAAAACAAACTTATCAAACACATTATTAGGATTTATCCCTGCTGGTAAAGACCAACAAAGTATCCCTTTTAAAAATATTTCTGGAGCAATGTTGTCTACCAAATACTTTATTAAACCAATGATTTTTGGTTTAATTTTATTTTTCATGGGATTGGGTTCTTTGGGCAATAGCTTTATCCTTGGTTTGATACTACTAATCTTAGGTATAGGGATTGCTGGTAATGGAATTCAAACAATATTAAACATTGAAAAGTCAGGAACACCCTATTTGATAAGTGTCCCATTTTTTGAAAAACAAAAAATGCAATTATTAAACACTAGTATACATAATGCTTTAGCAGAGGATACAGACAAAACTGATTTAAATATGTTTTTTGAAAAAAAATCTCAATAATACTAATAAATTTACCTGTTAAAAAAGTTCAAAACGCAGAAACGGATTATTTAAATCCTTTCTGCGTTATTTATTACCTACTAGTAAAAACAATGTAAGAACTTTCTTTAAACTGATTGATTTAGTGGTGACAATCCAAGGCTTCCCCATTGTTATTAATGTTTTTCAAGAGGATGCATTCCAGGCAATCTTTTGGAGTCGGTGGGGAGTATTTAGTCATTCAACTACTCCCGTACTATGAGAACGTCTAACCTTCTCCACCCGTTAATTGAACAAAGTGCAATCACCTTATTCAGCCATAGGTCTCATGCCATACATTTTTAATGGCTAATTATCAATAAAGTTTATGTTATTGTCTAGACACCATTTAATCGCAATTTGTTTATATCGTTCGTCACGATAAGAATACCATTGGTCCTCCATTTCAAAGTCAATGATTTTATCCTTAAACCTTCTAAAAGCGCCCTTCCCCTTAATTGAACTTAATAATTTATCTTGCTTTCTTTCATCACTAACAGTAAAGCAAAAGTCTTCTATGATCCCATATTCATTTACTTCATATTTTGTTGGGAGTTCCTTGTAATTCTCAAAGTTCTCAAATACATCATTAGCAATTTTTCTATCTTCTTGTTCCCACTCAGGTAAATGCCCGAATTCTTCTTCATCTTCAGCTGCTCTCAAGTCATCCAAAGTTACTGAAATGATTTCACCAGTTTTTACATTTAAAAATGTCCGAGACTCATCAAACTGCATTTCCAATTCTTCAAAAATGGCCTGAATCTTTACTGGATTTCTCAATTATTGATCACCCTTTAATTTTTTTACTAATGTACCTGTTAGTTCTTTTTTATTACCAGTAGTGTATTCTCATATAGTTCAATGTCACAGATACCTTAATTATTAAGTATGATAGTTTGGTCAAATTCAACATTTCTATCTTCTAATTCATTACCAACCAACTTGACAATTATTCCCTTACCAAAGATGAATATCCAAAAGATTACATAATGCCTTGGATTTTCATTTGCCTTCTTTATGGCTTTTTGGATATGCACTTTTGTAATAATTATTAAACCATATACCTACAAATTCATTCGTATAAACTTTCATAACATACTTATACTTGAAAAGTGTTTCCTCACGTTTTCCCTATCTTGAGCTTCAAAAAAGTTAGTACCAATCAAAATTACATCAGAACAATTATCATCACTTAAAGGCAAAATAAAATCTTTTTCAGTTCTTTATTTTTATTTTACCAGTTTCAGCTCCTGATATTGAAGTAACGCATCTGCTATCTGATTAAGATGGTCTTTACACCATTAGATTATCAATTATAATTCCCGAACAAATTAACAAGATCCCAAAAATAATATGTACTTTTTTTTCGTTTACTTTTGTATTTTCTAAAATTGTAAAGATGATTCCAATTAGGCCAATAAATACAACACTTCTTATAAAATAAGATGTATGTACAAGAAAAAGGTCAGGAAACTTTTGATAAAGACCAGATGTAACACCCATAACAAACAAAAAAAGAGGAATCCTTAATTTCCAATACATTCCTTCACCCCAATTAATAAGGAAATTATTTCCTTGTTTTATCATTAATCAATTCTTAAATGAGCTATTAAAACCCTTATCTCCTTTAATGAACTACACTTCCCCGATAGTTGCATAAAGAAAAAACTCTTATACAAAGCTCCAATCTTAAGCTAACGCACCTGTTTAGTTCATTTAGAAACTAAAGTGAAGGAGTTGTTTTTGTACCTTGGTGAAAAAACATTTTCCATCTTCCATATCTAAATTTCCAAATTGAACTTCGCAATGAATGTTGTTTTTTTACTTCGTTAAAAATTCGGTAGGTAGCTAACACTATTTCTTCAGACAATGGATGTATTTCAAAATCACTCATTGTCATCTTTACCTTACCTATTCCTTCTTCACCAATGCCCTCATCTTTGTACAAGAATTTACCAGAACTTCCAAATTCAAAAAAATTATCTGCAAGTAAATTATTAAGCTCTTTTTGTGATGTACGAATTTCTGGTTTTAACAACTTCTCTTTCAGTTGACGTAAATGTTCTCTTAACGAAGATTCACTTTCCATTTTCCACTTCCCTTTTTTACTGTCCATTATAAAAAAAGGCCGCCTCAGCAACCTTCTAAGCCTAAATTTTCATTGGTTCATGCTTTTTCTACTATTATGTGACTCTTCAAATATATTTAGAAATAGAAACCTAAACAAAAGTAAACCAAACAGTAATGAGTATAATACGTGGAATACTACATAAATGAAATTTGCACTTAATAAGCCATCATAAAAATAGTATTCAAATGAGAGTATGTCCGTACTTAATGACATTATTAAGGCACCTAATAGTTCAATTCTAGTTGTTGATTCTTTTAAAGAGAAATCGACTTTATGTATGTTAAATATCTTTTTAAAATCAGAACCGGTTTTAGTACCTTTATAAAGCCCTACTAATCCAGCAGCAATTATAAATGGAACAATTGACTCTATTTTATACATAAATACTAAGACATTAAATATGACAAGTCCAAAAATTATTTTATATTTCATTCCTGCTCCACTTATAACCGCAATTCTGACAAGTTGACATATTAAACTATCTCCTTTTTTATACATATCTCCACCATTATTTTAACATAAAATTACATTTTTTTATGCAACTATCCTGCCCCTTTAGATTATTAAGAAAAGCTGCCTTAAAAGACAGCTCAGATCTTCAGCTAACGCACCCGTTAGTTTAAGTACATTTATTCACAAAGTTAAAAAGTTGGTAAAACAAGAAACGAAATTCTTAATATTATTAAAAACTCCGTCAATTATGTAAAAATTTATTTGATTCTTTAGTATCTCTTTTAAATTGCCTATATTCCCAAAAGAACCTTATTAAATATGCGATTATTACACCAACAGGACCTCCCCAGGATGCGGGTCCATTAATAAGTATATAACTTGAAATCCATCCACAATATTCGCTGGTGTATCAGTTTTAATTAACTCCAAGATTTTACCGATTTTCATTTAGTACGCTCACGGGAAAACCAATACTTTGTTTTGATATTTCGATAAGTCCCAATGTCTTTGATCAGCTCGGCAATAAGATCATAACCGCAATATGTGTGCCTCAGCGTGCTAAATTCATCCAATGTGACATAATCATCACTCTTTAATTCAACGTGACACTCTCCACAACAAATTCCCATATCCAACACCTCCAAAAAGTATATTGATATATTCGTCGAAACTTGGTGGCCATCCTTCTTTCGTACAAAAAACAGGTCTATTGACGGTCCTTTAATGTTTGTTAGTTTTCAAAATTATCTAGACCTAATTATAAAAAACCTTAATAAATAAAGGAGAGTACATATTAGCCATGTATAATATGTACTCTCCTTTACTCTTTTAGTGAACTAACGCACCCGTTAGTTTAAGTTATTTATTTCACAATCTTACTTCCTAAGATTACTCTTTAAATTCAGTTACCGTAACCCCTTCAATTGTTACATTAAATGTTAATGTAACAAATCCCTCTGGAGGGTTAAAAGGTCCTGTATAAGTATCATATTTAACTTTTACGTTAAAATCATATTGAGAATAGCCACCTGTTTTTCGAGTTACTTCTAAAATTTCTGCGTTCCATAGTGCATAACTACGTTCAGGATATTTTTTTCTAATTGCTTCTTCTGCATAGGGATTTAATAATGCTAAAAATGCATCATAAATATCAGTGTGTTTTTTTTCGATTGCAGACGTATTTGTTTCTGCAAACACTTGATTTTGTACGGTTAATCCGAATGTCAGTATAATAGCAAAGATAAAAATTAATTTAAGTTTCATTTTTAGATACCACCTAGTTTTATAAGGTAGTCTGTCAATATTCCTAAAAAATATGTGCTTGTTCAACTATACTGCCCATTTAGTTCAATAAGAAAATGGAGCTGTTTCCAGCCCCATATAGAAGTAAAGCAACTGTTAGTTTAACAAATAAATTTAAAATGAAAGTTAGTTTTTAAGTTTATTCAGGTCAAATCTTGCTATTTCTTGATTTTCGATTGTTACAACTAAAAAAGCATTAAATGCATTCTCTTTAAGTTCATCTAATTTTTCTTTTGAAGGTACAAGTAGTGGAACTTGGGAATTTTCTTCGCTTACACCTAAATCGTAGTTAAGAGTATACTTACCCTTTTGGTCAGACTTAAGATCTGATGGAAAAGTATGACCGAACCCTAGACCACTCTCTTTATAATCTTCAGGATTATAAATATTGAAGCCTATTACGTCTTCAGACACCGATTTTAATTTTTCTTTGGGCTCAATCTTAAGTTCAATTCCTTTATCAACTTCTCCAATTCCTACTGTTTTATTACCAGTATTTTTAATGGTGAATTCATAAAATAAAGCTGTCGGTATCAGCTCATCTCCCTTTCCTTCTCCTTCAGTTATCTTAATTGAACCAAGTAAACTTTTATCTTTAACAATATCTACATTCGCATCTACTAGTTCCATAGAAGGTTTTCCCTTTATATCCATAACCAATGTATCGAATAATTTGCCATCAATATAAACTAAGAGCGCCCATTTCCCTGCTTTTGGTAGCGCGACATTCGAAGGCAAACTCGCATCTGCTCCATTAATTTTACCACCACCGACACCAGTCCTAGACCAAACCCCATCACTTAAAACAGGACTTATATTTGAAGTATCTTGGTTGTAACCAACGATTGTTAATTCACCTTTATCAATCCCCCAAAAATGCCACAACCACTTTTCCACTTTATTTGGTTTTAATGCTGGTCCTATTATGCCAAGTTTATTTTTGTTTCCAACCATATCACTACTACTTGTACCTGTATCAAATTCGGTAGCCGTCCTATCCCAATCTATCTTTTCAAAATCTTTTTCCGTTACAAAATTGGGAATATCTTCAGGCAGACTGAGTTTATTTGGATTTTGAGGTTCTTGCACCTTGGTTGATGTACAACCACTTACAACAAATAAACACAAAAATAGTGCAACAAAAAGGCTTTTTATTTTCAAGAAGATTCAGCTCATTTCTATTTTTCTCTTGATTATACCACTAAATACCAAATATTCAGAATAGTTATATTACGTATGATTTTGCACTATCCTGCCCCGATAGTTGCATAAAGAAAAAGTTGCCTTAAAGACAGCTCTGATCTTTAGCTAATGCACCTTTAGTTGAATAAAAATTATTTTGTTAAAAGCCAAATTACAAATAAAACAATAGTGATTATAGCCCAAATAATAACCTGTCTATTTTTCGAACCTCTTTTTTCTCTACTCAAATAACCATCTCCTTGATTTATTTTACCATAAAAATCCAATGTTTTTATGCAACTAAACTGCCCCTTTAGTTCTATAAGAAAAGGAGCTGTTTCCAGCCCCATATAGAAGTAATGCACCCTTTTGGAATTATGTGCTTGTTAGTAATATCAGAAAGTTAACTAGTTATTTCCTTTTAAGACTGTTTATTAAGAAATGAATAATGCCAACAATCAGAAAAATATAACCAAATCCAATTGACAATTCAGGATTATTCATTTGCGTAGTAAGTTCTTCTAATAGATCTTGAGCAAAACTTGAATAACCAATTGCTAAAAATAGTCCTCCTCCTAATAGATAAAGAATTGCTACACCGTATTTTTTCAATCTGAAGCTTCCTCTCAATTTACAATTTTCAACATTAAAAATTCATTATATTTCATCTTGTATTTCCTTAATGAACTATCCTGCCCCGATAGTTCATTAAGAAAAGCTGCCCTTAAAATATCTGTCCAGATAAGTGTAGACGATTCAAAGTTTCCTACGCTAAGGAAGGATCGGCTTTTATTTGTATTGGATAAGGGGGCCTGCGACTCCAAAACTTTTTAACGGAGATTTATCCCGATTAAAAAAAGAATTATAATATGAATAGGATAGAAGAAATAAAAGAAATATTTTAATCCAGTACCTTTTTTCCCATTGTAGAGTAATAATAGTGGCAGTGCAGAAATCATCATCCATTGGTAATCACTAAACGGAAATAAATGATTTATAATACCGTCCTTGACAACTCCCCATTTAGCGTAAGCAGTAAAGATAATCAAGTGAAAAATGATATATACAATAGTAATTCCTACTTTACTTCTACTTAAATAAAGTAGAATACCCAGCAATACAAAGAACATACCACCCTCAACAAAGAATATATTTCCTAATATTGCTCCATAAAATAAATGGTCTGCCTGAAAATTAATCACTATAATCTCTGAAAAAAGTACACATAAGATAGTACTAATCAGTTGCCATAAAATAAAGTACACATATAGTCTTACCTGCCTTTTATCCAATAAATAAATTACTAGAACAATTACAAATAAAGTTGCAAAGAAATTGTTTGTTATAATGACCCCTGTATGGCTATAGGCAATGTTAATTCCTAAATTAATAAAGGCCATAGCAACTCCTGAAAAATACAAACGTAACATGTATTTCTTTCTGTTAGATGTATGCTTGTATCCTAAAACAACACAATATATGAAAATTGGGATAGCCAACCTGCCAATCCATCTAAAATATTCTGGAGTATCAGGGATGAATTGCCCGGTATGATCAATAAACATAGAAACTAATGCAATTAGTTTAAGTAGTGTAGTAGTCATTTGAATACTCCCCATTTTGTTTCATGTAAATAATCCCCACTTTTATTTTTTTCTTTATTGTACCAAAAATAGAACAATTAACATCTTAAATTGACTACAATCTTATACTACAATCCTGCTCCTTTAGCTCCATAAGAAAAGAGCTGAACGTCACAGCTCTTTAAAGAACTAACGCACCCGTTAGCTTAATAACTTTATTTTCTTTTTAAATCTTCAAGAATAAACTTTTTATTCATAAGATAATCAATTAAAAATTGAAGAGCTTCAGATAACATCCGATTATTAGTTTTAACAAAATATCCCTTTTTCCTGTGAATTGATCAATAATCAATTTTTGGAAATTATGTTATTGTTGAGTAGAGGTGACCTATTTTGAAACTAAAAACAAAAGGAATTAAAAATAACGTTTACTTGTTTTTTATTTCTTTATCAGTAGTTTATTTAACTCTACGGTTTGTAATGTTGATTCTACTTTCTTTAAAATTTGCTCTTATCTCTCCTGATGGAAAAGAGTTTATTATGGGAACACTGATCCCTGATTTCTTCTTTTTAACTATTTATTGGATAGCTTCATTCTTATATTTCAGAAATACAAAAATTCAACTAATTATAAGTCTTGTCATATTTATTGTCCTTGTCATTTCTATTTTACCTAGACTTTACATTGCCCAAGAGTATCATATAATAGAAGATCGAAATTTAAAGGATGACTACGCAGTAAGCTATCATACTTACAAAATCATTGGAGAAAAATACAGAGGAAATTCAGTTCAAGTATATAAAAAAGTCTTCCCTTTTACTTATAAACCTCAATCCGAATATAAAGACAGCACAGATCAAGCTGGCGATATTATGATGGAATTATATCGTAAAAATTACAAAATAAAAGATGGGAACACTTTGACTATTGGAGATTTCGAAATCCCATTAAAATAAAAAAATCGATTTCCTTTACATTAAGAAATCGATTTTTTATTTTTCTTAATAAACTAACGCACCCTTTAGTTCAATAAGAAAAAGCAATTCTTACTCAAGAATCGTACCCCATTGACTAAAGACCTAGGATATTACATAATTTGAGTACTATTTTTTCTCGTGGTATGGTTCTCCTTTACTGGTCTATTTGCGGTTACTGACTTACCCTCATAGAATAATGACATTTTCTCTAGATCTTACTTGTTTCTAATAAGAAAAAGAATCTGTTATTTCTCCCAAATTAATACTGCACGTTCTAAAATTGAATCCCAAGAATCTTTTCCAGCAGCGATCTTTTCTATATCATAATCTACATAATATACAGCATCAATTTTTTCACTTTCAGAAAATTCCCAGATATAATCCTGTTCATTAAGATTCTTCTCGTTATTAATTAGGCTTCTTGAAGGGGAATCAGCAATTGTTTCTTTATAAGAGATAAAACTCACATTCTTTTTCTCTCCGTCAATTTCAAGTGGCATAGGATGGGTCTCATTAACACTAGCATAACTTTTACCGTAATAATGAGAAACCAATTGATTATCATTTTGCATTTCAATTTTAATTAGATTTTTCGAGTATGGAATAAGCCTTTCATAATAAAAAGTATATGAAAACGCTCCTAATAAAATTATAGCCGTAGCAAAAATGGAAGCAATTGAAATTATCACTTTTTTCTTACGCCATTTTTTATTGATTTTTTCAAAAATAGATGCTTTATTTTCTGCTGGAATATAGAGGTCATGTTTCATTACTTCATATTCTTTTTGACATTTTTCACATTGCTTTAAATGCTTGTCTACCATTTCTTTTGTATCTTGACTAACTACCTCATCAATATAAAGAGGTAAAATATCTTGAATGATTGTGCATTTAATCTCTTTCATGATTCATCTCCTCCATATACTCAACAATTTGTTTTCTCGCTCTGTAAAAGGTCACCCTTGCCCATCCTGCGCTCTTTCCAAAGAGTCTCCCTATTTTCTCATAAGGTAATTCTCCAAAAGTGCGTAGTGAAAAGACTTCCTTATATGGCTCATCCATCAAGTGAAGAAACTGATGAACAGTAAAGGCAACTTCCTCATTCATCAAATGCTTTACAATTTGAACTCCTGTACTTGGTTCGTCTATTAAATCTGAATCTATTTGTCTTTTCTTTTTTTTGTAATATGAAAAATATGTATTTTTTGCGATTGTAAAAAGCCACGCTCGAATATCTTTAGAACCATCGAATTTTTCAATTGCTTTTAATGTTTTAAAAAAAGCCTCTTGCGTAATTTCTTCAGCTATACTTTCATCGTGACTTAATGATTTGATAAACAAATAAACTTCTTGAAAGTATTCTCGATAGATTTCCTCAAAGTCCAACTCTTTTCACCCCTTTCACTTATATAACTCCTAGAATTTAATTACGTTACAAAAAATATTAAATATTTTACACTTTGAGCAATTATATTATTTTCTCGATTACCAATCTCCAAATAATTCAGGAACAATTTAATATATTTAATTTTCATCAAAATAAAAATAGGCATATTCGAATGAAGAATATACCTATCTCTCTTGTTCATTCACAATAACCTCATTTACTTATGATACAGTTTATCGAAACTAATATTAAACTGTATTACTTCTTTTTCTTCAACCATATATCTCTATTGTTAAATAGATAAAATTAACACCGTATTCAACTAATAGGCCCCTTTAGTTCATTAAGTTACTTTTTCATTTCAATTTTTGAATGTATGATAATATAAAAAATCGCACATTTAAAAGTTCACATAATGTGATTTCTTTCTAATTTATATTAATCCTCTATATTTTGCTGCTCTTTTTAAGTCTTTGATATCCTCATTTGAAAGTTTTTTTCTTCCAGAAAGATGGTCAAGTATTTCTTTATAAGTAAATTCTTTTGTTTTATTTGCCTTTTCTTCACTCATATCTGGATCAAAAACACTACCAAAGGTGCCCCTTGAAGAAGCCTGATAAAAGATCGTCAGGTAACTATTAATAAAAAGACTAAAATGTGCCTCTCCCCTCAATAAATTAAGGTCAAGTCTCAGATAAAATGGGAGAGCGATTATTAAAAGGGCATTTTAAGACAAAAAATACGGACAAAACCTGTAATGACATGAATTGTTGTATTTCGTTTTTCTTAAAAAATCCGCAAATACTCCGATTACAGCCGATTATCCCTGATTAAATGGCTTGACTGGCATGTAAGCACCAAATGATAACGCTTCCCTTCACTATCTCGGCCTTTTCCTTGTGAATATCCTCTCTTCCCTTGAATCTGAATCTCAGCATGTTACGATAAAATGACTAAAAAATACGAACGGAAATACGAACGATGAATTTTTAGGAGGGCATAATGTTGAGAGATAAAACTGTGGCATTTTTAGGAGCCGGTTCGATGGCAGAGTCAATGATTTCAGGAATTGTGCAGATGGGGAGCATACCAGCAGAGAGAATTTATGTGACAAATCGCTGCAATCAATTACGACTCAAGGAAATGAATCACGTGTATGGAGTTCATGCGGTCCATAAGGATGCATTGCCATATGAAGAAATTGATATCTTCATTTTGGCAATGAAGCCCCAGGGAGCAGCAGATGCTCTCAATGCATTGAAAGATAAAATAAAAGCGGATCAAGTTGTGATTTCTGTTTTAGCGGGCATTTCCACTGAATTCATGGAAAGTCATCTACAGCTTGGACAGCAGGTTGTGCGGTTGATGCCAAATACGTCGAGCATGATCCGGGAGTCGGCAACTGCGTTATGTCCGGGAAGACATACAGCGATGGACAATGTGATAGCAGTGAAAGAACTGTTTGGCTGTTTGGGAAAAGTGTTCTTAATTGAAGAAGAGCAAATGGATATTTTTACAGGAATTGCAGGAAGCGGACCTGCTTACTTCTATTATTTAATGGAGCATATGGAATATGCCGGCGTTAAAAAGGGTATGGATGAAGCGATGGTCCGTGAGATTGTCGCCCAAACGATTTTAGGCGCAGCCAAGATGATTATGGTGAACGACGAGACACCTGCAAGTCTCAGAGATAAAGTCACTTCACCAAATGGAACGACAGCATCCGGACTTGAGGCTTTGCGAAAAAATAATGGCGGCAGAGCCATTTCACAAGCGATTCATCATGCAGCGAAACGTTCGAAAGAGATGAATGAAGAGATGTCAGCAGCGTACAGGAAATCGACTAATTCCCGAGAGTATTGTGGCACTTCAGTACCATAAGAGGAAGGTATCCAAGTTAACTATCGCCATGGATCCTCCTTAGTAAAATATATGTAACAAAAGATGTGGTTATCAAATGATAATCCTATCAAATAGTTAGAATAAATAAAAACGTAAGAAAAACGGAGGACAACATGAAGAGAATCCTTAAGATCGCTAGTGCTTTTATCGGAATTCTTATCGGAGCAGGGTTCGCCTCAGGACAAGAAACCATGCTTTATTTTGTAAGCTTCGGGAAATTGGGCACAATTGGAGCTATCATTTCAGTCGCTATTTTTGCATACCTTGGAATGATTCTGATGAAGATTGGCAGTCGTACACAAACAGATTCGCATCAGGAAGCAATTTATAAGATTTGTGGTCGCTTTCTCGGCGTTATCATTGATTATGTTCTGAACGCCATCCTATTTGGTATAGGAATTGTCATGATTGCGGGGTCAGGCTCAATCTTTAACCAGCAATTCGGATTACCTTCCTTTATAGGCACCATTCTTATGACTGTGCTTGTTATGATAACAGTTATGCTGAAAGTTGACCGTGTGATTAAGGTAATTGCAACCCTCACACCATTTCTGATTCTTGTCGTACTTTTTCTATTTATTTATAGTATGTTTACAATGAATTCATCGTTTACGTCACTTGAACCACATGCAGTGGAACAAAATTCAGCTGCGGGACATTGGCTTATATCTGCAATAAACTATATTTCAATAACCATAGCAATGGGGGCTTCCATGACACTTGTTATGGGTGGAAATGAACCTGATGAAAGGATATCATCCATTGGAGGACTTGTCGGAGGGGCTGTTTTAGGTCTACTTGTTATGATTAGTCACCTTACTATTTTCTCACATATTCATACTGTATCGGACTTAGATATGCCAATGCTGGGAATCGCCAACAGTGTTTCACCTCTCTTAGGTATTCTGTACTCTCTCGTTCTGTTCGCTATGATTTTCAATTCGGCAGTCAGCATGTTCTACTCATTTGGAACACGCTTTTCAAATCCGCATACCACAAAATTTAAAGTAATCGTCTTTTCATCACTGTTGATAGGATTTATAGCAAGCTTCTTTGGCTTCACTAAACTTGTTTCCTCCCTCTATCCAATCTTTGGCTATATGGGAATTGTTCTTATTATCGTTCTCATCATTACTCCATTCCGAATGAGTCGATTAACGAAAGAAAATTAAATGGATAACTGTAAGCTCTCTGGTAAATGATATTTACACAATTCTAATGCATCTGTATGTTCTTCTTACACAGCTATTGTTTTTGGATGTCGCTTCCTATAAATAATAGGATAATCATTTTCCTCATATTTCTCTTAAATTGTATAAACTAGCTTTCTTCATTAATTGAAAATTGGGCATCAATTCCCTTTTTATTTCCACGAGCATCAAGCCGTTGCCATTTATTAAGTGAATAAAGATTATTGCTAATGAAGCATACAAGAAAAAGGATTGCAGTAAGACGCGGGGATACTTCCTCTTTGATAGCTTTATTCCTTTCGAAAAATAGACTACTGAACTTTGCCTTACCGCCCCGAATATTTTACCATAAGATATGGTCATGATAAGATCACTCTCGTACTATATTCACGCTGAATTTAAAATAATGTGTTTAATTGAATATAATGTTTGACTCTTATCAAGAGAGGTGGAGGGACTGTGCCCTGTGAAGCCCGGCAACCGTTAGTTAATTAACTGAAATTGTGCCAATTCCTGCAAAGCAATGTGCTTTGGAAGATGAGAGAAAGAATTGAGGATTGTTTAACCAACCTTTCTACACATGAGTAGAAAGGTTTTTTTGAGGAAAAAAACCTTTCCTTTCCCCTGTATACTTCGGACAAACTAACATACTAGAGCTGTTGCCAGGGTCTTACAGTTACAACAATCACTCTAAAAGGTTATACAGCTATTGCTGGGTAAATGGTGCAGATATTTTAGGTAATTTGTTATATTATTTCTAATCAGACGGCTCTGTTAAATTTAAATACGAAAAAATGAAACCGAAGTATAATGGAATTTCCCCTTTTCTTTTATTCTATAAGCTTCAGTTAGTTTAAACTTTTTAATTGTTTCTTAGCTTCTTTCACGATAGTTGTTGTTATCACCATATCGAAAGTCATCAATTTTTTCACTAATATCATACCATCCTGGTAATTCTTCATTTGTGAAATGTTCACGGATTACGTTGTATATCTCATAAGCAATTTCAAGAACATCATCTTCATCATTTAATATTTTTCTTAATAATTCATAAACATAATATTTTACACATTCTTCGTGTAAAGGTTCCTACAAACTTAATTCTCTTATAGCTCTTGAAAAATAATCTTCAACTTCAAAAATATTTAGTGGTTCATTAAATGAAGATAGAATACTTAATGACTGTGTTGAAAAATCATTCTCCTCTTAGTGAATAAAGAAAATCCGCCTTAAAAACAGCTCCGACCTTAAGTTAACGCAACCGTTACTTGAATAAGAACAGACTACATTTGCTATGAATCTCGTCCAACAATAGTTTTCCAGCCTGTTTTTTGTTTCTCAACAGGGAAAGTTAATTCAGTTAATTTACCATTATTAACAATTTCGACAGTTGCCTCAAACTCAGTTTCACTTACTTTTTTAAGCTCTACTATTTTAGTATCAGTAATATCATCGTCAATATTTGAATATTGCTCTTTTTGATCAACTTTATCTGGAAATCTTATATCATCAGAGTATTTTACCATTGATGTTATATCCTTTGTTTCTAAAGCCTCTAAATAATTATTTACAAGGTTTGCAACTTCTTTATCATTGGTTAAAGTTGTTTCAGTTGAGCAACCAACTAAAAGGATTAATAATAAAATTCCTAAAACTATAAACTTTCTCATTCTATCCCCCCATCTTTTTTGCAATTATAAATATGTTAAATTATACCATTAACACTTAAGCTAAACTGCCCTGTTAGTTCCATAAGAAAATGGAGCTGTTTCCAGCCCCATATAGAAGTAAAGCACCTGTTAGGTCTATAAGAAATCATATATTTATTAGACAATAAATTTAGTAAACCACGCAATATATCCTGCCCCTGGAATAAAAAATACTTGAGCTAGTATCGTTCCTAATAAACGAGAAGTAACCATCATAAGAGATACACTCTTGAGATTAAGGTAACTTCCCTTTTGATTTATTACGTCATCCGCAAGAATAGATATTTTAGGGTCAATAAAAATTATAAGTAAAATTGTAGCTATTCCATTTATAAGACCCGATGCCATAATAGCTGTTGTTGCTCTTTCTGGTGCTATTAAAGCAGCATATAACGCTGATAACACTCCAATCGTATAGATTGCAGTTATTACCATATTAATTAAGAACAATCTTATGGGAATATCTTTCAATCTAATACCCTTTAAGTATGAAAACCTTGGTAAATGAATGTGTTTTATCCCACGCTTAATGTATTCGAAAGTTAACCCCTTTTTTATCAAAGATGGAATAGAACCTCTTTCTTCAGCTAAATGAACAATAGCCCTTGAAAAAATTGCAATAAAAGTAGGAAGTAAAAGAATACCTATAATTGTTCCTAATGTTGATGAACCAATAATGACTCCATATTGGTTTTCAACAAACGCTAGTGTATTTACTTTTGGAGCATTATCAACCAGGCTCCCTGTAAATGGTTGCTGCATCATATTCGCTAATCGAGAAATCATAACCATCAAGTTAAATAAGGATAGAGCTGAAGCTAACAATCTTACTCTTGCACCAGATAATCTGACTGCATATGCAAGTGTTTCGATAGAATGGATAATAAATATAAATAGAGATATAAGAATTAATTTTTCTGTTAAGAGTTCCAAAACAAATTACCTACTTTAATATATTTCTTCCCATATTACCACATATATTTCCAGTTTGTGTTATGGAACTATCCTGCCCCGATAGTTGCAGCCGCAGCTACCTCCGTTGTTCAACTTAAGCTCCCTATAGTTCAATAAGGTCAATGAGTTTGACTGATAAGAAGGCCGTTAATTGCATAACTTATTCAATTATTAGCAGGATCAGTTCTGGTACAAATCTTTTTTAATTTTCTCATTAACTATTTCATTAGCTGAATAAGGGTATTTTTTTACTTGAATTTGAATGATTTATTTTGATGGATGCATTGCTTTTATTATTAATAAGAAGTTGGTAAAAAAGCATTTATTGATCTAGGAACTCGCCTTCCATATGGGATCTAGCGAGTTTTTTGGGTTATTGAATTACTTTTTATTTTTTCTTTATCATCAAAGGCAATTTCAATAAAGAAGAATAATAGAACGGCACTGATTTCTGTTGTCACTGGAATGGCAATACTATTCATGAATTCATCTACTGTGTGTAATGACAGCCAAGTAAATGTGCAATCAATGACCATACGTGTAATAAATAATTTATATTTACCTAACACATATAGTGATGATAAGTTGATGAAGGCAATAGAGAATAAATCAAATATAAAACCGAGAAAAAAGAAAAACAAAACAAAAATTAAGAGTGAATAAAGAGATTCATACTGCACCCCGAATAAACTGAAAAAACCTGCAATGCCTAAGAAAAAACTCCCTAAAACAAAAGAAATGTACAGGATAACAAGGAATGTTAAGGCTGTAACGACAAATATCTTATTAAATAAATTCATGTCTCGGAATGAATCATTATCATTATCTTTATTCATTGTTTAGTAACAAATCCTTTTTGGAAATTAAAATGGACAATATTTATTACCTAGCAGTATTATATATCTTCATTTACTAACCTTACCCTTATTTATAAGGGTGTTTTTATTACAATTTGAAAGTATGATTATATAAAAAATCGCACATTTAAAAGTTCACATAATGTGATTTCTTTCTAATTTATATTAATCCTCTATATTTTGCTGCTCTTTTTAGGTCTTCTATATCCTCATTTGGAAGTTTTTTTCTTCCAGAAAGATGGTCAAGTATTTCTTTATCAGTAAATTCTTTTGTTTTATTTGCCTTTTCTTCACTCATATCTGGATCAAAAACACTACCAAAGGTAACCCCTTTAACAAAAGATTTAACTGCATCCTTTAAAACGTTTGTTTCCTTTTTATCTTCCATATTATCCCCTCCTATATTCTATACGAATTAATTGTATATAAGTTCCATATACACTGTCTATAAAAGGATATTCTTCAAAAAAACTGCACCTCCAATTGTTAGATGCTGTCTAATAATTGGGGTACAGTTCAAGCAGCAACTCCCTTATTGAAGTAAAGCACCTGTTTGTTCACAAAGATCTCTATTAAAAATTAATCAAAATAAACGGGTTCTTGAGGATTTTTTAAATTCCTAAATGCCATCTCAATTTGTGTTTTTGTATTCCGAGCTTTCGATAACGTTGGTAGTTCATTTTCAGCAAAAAACTCAACTGCACTCGTTTCTATGCCTTTTATTGGTCGTCCGCCAATTATTTCACATTGGATAAACATTTTATAAACGTGATAAAGCGAAGGAGGATGCGGGTGACACTTCTTATCGAGTACACCCAACAATTTGATTGCTTTTACTTCAAATCCTGATTCTTCTTTTACTTCTTTAATGGCTACTTCACTTGGAGTTAATCCGATGTCACCCCACCCACCAGGTAGCGCCCATTCACCATCAGTAGTTTCTCTGACCATTAATATTTTTTTGTCCCTAAAGACCACAGCCCTAATATCTACCTTAGGGGTTGCATAACCCGTTTCTCTTGCAAATAAGTCTTTTATTACTGTCCTATCCATATCTGTTTGTTGTGACAATATTTCAATGCTAATGTTTCTTATTAATTCAAATCTCTCTAAGTCATAAGCATCTTTTGAATAAGTTAATCCTGCTTGTGCAATGGATTGAAGTTGTTTCGCCCAATTAAGCCATTTAGGTTCCATTTACATCACCGCCAATTTTATAATTCCTAATATTACCACACGGACCTCAAAATTGGTAAATTCTAAATGGACTATCCGGCCCCGATTGCATAAAGAAAAGCTTCCTTAAAGACAGCTCTGATCTTTAGCTAACGCACCCGTTACTTTAAGTATATTGTTTCACAATGCTTCAAAACATGAAGTTTACTCTTTCTTTTAACCTTACTGAATAAAGGCGATAATTTGAATGCCTATTCCATTAAAACGATTTACTTCTCCAATCACTGTTTATAAATCTCAAAGGAACAAGTATATCTATATCCTGTGGGGAAAAATCTATTCCTGTTAATATTTCAAGCCCTAATGACCCATATAGAACGGGAGTTATACTTAATTTCTGGTTCAATGTCCTAGATATATTGATAAATTCCTTATAAAAATTTTCACTAGTCAAAATACTAACCTCCAACCTACAAGAATAACCGCAACTGCCCTCACATTAAACTGCCCTAATCTTTGAATAACTTACAGTTTTCAAGTTGCACCCTTTAATTTCCTTCCTTACTCCAGAAACTGGTCCAATTGTTGAAAAAAGATCAAACAGCACTCTTCAACTATCCTGCCCCGTTAGTGCCATAAGAAAAAGGCTGCCTCAGCAACCTTCCTTATTGAAGTAAAGTACCTGTTAGTTTAACAACTAAACTTAATTTTTTTTCTCTTTTTCGAAATAGAAACCTGTCCCATTTTCTTGTGGTACAAACCCTTGTAGAGCTGAACTATTTTCTACCAAATTTTGCTCTTCTGCTGTTATAACTGTGGTAACATTTTTTCCTTCAGCAACCATACCTTCTCTACGATCTTGTTCCTCTCTAGTAACAAGTTTATATGTATCTGTTTGTTTTGAGGAAACTTCTGCAGATGCTTCTGTCTTTTGCAAGTCTTTCGCAAAACCGATTGATACTGCCAAAACTCCTGCAAAACCAAGGGTTAAAACTAATTTCCCTTTCATATAAAAACCTCCCAATAATTTCTATCTGTTCCAATAACATATTTTACCACAATTAAAACTATGTTACTTTTAATTTATTTCATCAACACTAAACTGCCCCGATAGCTGCATAAAGAAAAAGCCGCCTTAAAGACAGATCTGATCATAAGCTAATGCACCTGTTAGTTTAAGTGTAATATATCACAAAGGAGTGGTTTGTATCAGAAGAGCTGTGAATACTCTTTATTTATAGTAGTCTTCTTGAAGCATTCCCATAAGGACTTCATCAGAGTATTTATTTTTTATATAAAGGGATTGCCTCAATGTCCCTTCTTTTTTAAATCCTGCTTTTTCATATGCTTTTATGCCACGAATGTTATGAGAAAATACCTCTAATTCCAAACGATTTAATTTAAGCTCCTCAAAAGTAAATTTTTGTGCAAGTTGAGTTGCTTCAGTACCATAACCTTTGTTCAAATTATTTCTACTATGTAGTGATATTCTAAAACCTGCCTTTTTATTGTCTTGGTCAATTTCCAAGATAGCTAAATCACCTATTATTTTACTATTATCCAATAAACAAATGGCAAAATCATAACGTGTGGGGTCTTTGCTAAACTGTTTATAACTTTTAATGATTTCATCAAGTGTAAATGACTTACAGGTGCCAGTCATATATAAAAACTCTTCATCCTGACAAGACTTATGAATACTTTCCATATCTTCAAATTTAATAGGTCTTAAGTACACAAATCTTCCCTTTATCACCAACAACTCCCTCTTCCTCCTTATTTCTTTTTCAAAAATAGCATATGTTGTAAATTCTCTAACATTAGCAAATCTCCTTTAAGATTTTATTCAACAAACTGCCCCTTAAGTTGCATAAGAAAATGGCTGCCTTGGCAACCTTCCTTATTAAAGTAAAGCACACGTTAGTTAAAGAAAGATATACCAAATGAATGAATTTCCAGTTGTAAAAATGAGTCATAAACCACTTCCGATGAAAACAATCCGCCAGACGGTAATCAAATATTTGTTCTATACAATATAGAACAAAGTGTTATACTATAACTAGAACAGTGAGGAGGTACTCTTATGCTTATTCAAATCGAACCCACATCGGATATCCCAATTTATACACAGCTATCCAATCAATTGATTGAACTAATCGCACGCAGTCAATTAAAAGGGGGCGATGTATTGCCTTCCGTCAGGTCATTGGCTTCAGACCTTGGCGTTAATATGCACACGGTCAACAAGTCTTACCATAAGCTTGAAAGAAAAGGAATTATCCGTATCGTACCGAAGTCCGGAGCCATTATTAATCCACACATTCGAGATGGCATATCCAGCGAACATCGTCTTAGGATTGTCGAGGAACTGAAGACGGTTATCGCTGAGGCAATCGTGCTAGGCATGAATACAGAGGAAATCCAACAACTCGCTTCATCCATACTTTCAGATATTAAGGAGGAATAAAACCTATGTCATTATCTATTTTTCTTATTACACTGGCTTTCATCATTTTGCTGCAATCCGCCATTCCATTCTTATTGAAACAGACGATTGTTTTTGGCGTTACAATCCCGGAAAACCATACGAAAGAACCAGCAATTTCTTCGTATAAACGTTTTTATTCAGCAACAATACTTATAACCGGTTTCATTGCATTAATTGGCTATTTCTTCTGGGCAAATAACAGTACACTTTCCGAAGATCAAATCGTTCTTGCCGGTTTAGCCATTCAGTTCGGTGTTCTTTTTTTAAGTATGACGATGTATCTTTATTTCCATGCAAAAACAACGAAATTGAAACGGACCCATAACTGGGGTGCAGGATTAAAACAAGTTCGAATAGCTGATCTAGCAAGCCATGCAAAAGATGAAATGCTTCCGTCCTATATATTTGTACTTCCCTCGCTCATTACAGTTGGACTAATGGTTTATACGGCAAGCCGATACAGCCAGTTACCCGACATGATTCCTACGCATTGGGATGTAACTGGCCAACCGGACGCCTTCAGTCCCAAAACACCATTCTCCACCATTTCCATATTGCTCATTCTATTGGTCATCCAGGGAATGATGCTCGGAATCAATGTGATGACAAAACGATCGGGCATTAAGCTGACTTCTGCCAAAAAGAAATCTTCACAAATTCAGCAACTAGCATTCCGCAAATATTCAAGTTGGTTTTTGTTTTTGACGACTGTACTAATTACAATTCTTTTTGGCTTCATACAACTGGTAATCATTCAAGGGGAAATTGGTAATGCTGCTTTTATGGCAGCGATACCACTCGGCTTTCTATTAATCATGCTTATTGTATCCGCCGTCTATGCCTTCAAGGTAGGACAAGGTGGCTCTCGTATTCGTGTAACTGCTGAAGACGAAGAAACGATTGGTACCACCTATGTCGACGACGACCAGTACTGGAAGGGAGGCATCTTTTATGTGAATAAAAGTGATCCTTCTATCTTCGTCGAAAAACGGTTTGGAGTTGGTTGGACTATCAATTTTGGAAATCCAATCGGCTATGTATTCTTATTTGGCCCAATACTACTAATATTGTTCATTTCAATCTTTTTATGATGTGGGGGAGTACCTTTTCCCCAAAAAAATAATTATTATATTGTTTCAATCAAAAAGGTAAACACGATGGCTGATGAACAAATTGTTATTGGTGCTGAAACGCAGCACCCACTTAATGGAAGACTGTCTACCATTGAAGATGCCATCGTTGCAACTAATTTCTTACGAGAAGATTTAAGTTTGATTCAAACCAAATATTTATTATAGGTCATAGTTTAGGAGGAATGTTAGCTCCACGAATTGATGCAGAAGGTGGGAATTTTGCTGGGGTCATTATTATGGGTGGTTCTCCACGTAAATTTGAAGAAATTCTATTGGATCAAAATAATGAAGTTTTAAATTCGTTGAATAAGTTTTTTTAAATGATTACAAAGAAACAAATATCGGCATTACCATCCAAGTTTGAAAACATCTATCACCTAAGTGATCAAGAAGCAAGCTCCACCCCTGCTTTAGGGAAATACACCAGATCCTGCTACTTCAAAGAAACGGGATAACATCCATCCTTAATTATCTCAACGTGTTGGATAAACCAGTATTCATTTTGCAAGGAGATAAAGATTTCCATGTATCATTAGGAAAAGATTTTGTGGGTTACAAAAAAATATTGGTGATATGCCAAATGTAACATTTAAACTTTATCCAAACCTGAATCATTTGTTTATGTCTTCTGTTTATGGAGAGATACGAAAAGTAAAAAAAGAGTATAAGGTTGCATAACATGTAGATCAACAAGTTATAAATGACATTACCAACTGGATTCTTTCAATTTAGAACAGGGGCTTTAGTTGAATAAGGGGAAGAAAATCACCTTGACTTAAGGAGTTTTTCTTCCCTTTATTTGAATCAGTATTAAATATTAACAGAGCCAATAATAAATTCACCCAAAATCGTTGATTCTCAAATCCTCTTTTTTGTTCGACTATTTCTTTAAAAAGCGTAAACATGGTCTAGAGCTTTGTCAAGAAAGGGATTCAGCAACCTTTTTCCAAATTTGAACGTTGTTTGACGCTTGTCATCCACATAGACTTGGTCAATATGAACGTGGACCATTGAATATTCTTTTGTATCATTTTCTTTCTATATTTCATTTTGTACCTTTTTCTTTTTATCATCTAACTTCATATAGTGAGTAGACTTCTTAAAAGCATATTGAACCAATATGCTTGAAGAACCCTCTTCATTGATTTATCTTCTTTTTGTCTTTGCTTTTTACAATAATTTTATAAGGTTCATCACCTAATATTGGTGATATTTCGTCTGATTTTAAAAATTCACCGATCATTGAATCGATTTCAGTTCCAAGTTCTTTAGCTGCTGGATCAGAACTTAAGATAGAGGTACTTATTATAAAGCTCAACGGGTTACCCTTATAACTCACCCCAGTAACCTTAAACTCCTTTTTCGAGATAAGTCCTTCAGCAATCGCAGGTGTAATTTGTGTTCCTTTATCCGTGCCTTTTGTGATCTTGATATCCTCTGTCTCATTATCAAGTAATGTTTTTTCTTTAATATCTTCTTTATTCAGATCATAATCATTTAGTACTGGCTCTTTACTAACTTTTACTGAATAGGCATCGTAGCCTTTTGATTTTAAAATTGCTTGCGCAGTTTTTTCGATATCATCTTTTACTTCATTAAAATAATCATCAGAACCCTCTACCCTTACGTCTACCTCCTTTTTAGGTTTATAACTGATTCCTGTTCCACTAATTTTGTAACCTTTTTCTTCTAATTCATCAAAAGTTAGATTACCTATTGGTTCAGATTGAAAAATTGAGCCTAAATATGGAATGTTTGATATCACTTTTGCCATTGCCGGAGAAACAAAAGCTGAACTTATAAACAATCCAAGAAATAATACAGCAACACCACTAAGAAATATTATTCTTTTTCTAAGACTCCATTTTTTTCTATCATTTTTGCTTTCAGGTTTAAGTTGATTATGCCGTTTATAATCTTTTTTTGCATTCTCCACTCCTAATAGAACCCTATTAGTTAATTCCTTTGGAATCTCTATTTTATCCATCTCTTGTTTTATCTTATTGTCCATACATATCTGACCTCCTAGTTTTTTTGCGAAGGCGTTTTAATGCTCGATATAAAACTGATTTCACCGTGCTTAAGGGGGTATTTAAAATTTCTGAAATCTCACTAAAAGTGTATTCTTGATAGTATTTTAGTAGTAGAACAGTTTTTTCATCTTCATTTAATACTTCTAATAAATCTTGTAGAGTTAATGATAAAGGGATATCTTCCGTTCTGTTAGAAATAAAATCAACAACTTCTGTATTTAAATGAACCACTTTATTATTTTTTCTTAACAAATCAATTGCACAATTTATTGTAATTTTTATGATCCAAGTTCTAAAGAGCTTCAGATCATTCAATGTATTAAATTTCAGGAAAGAACGGTATGCTGTTTCCTGAACGATGTCTAGTGCATCATCCTTATTTTTCACATAAACATATGCCATCCTGTATATCTCATGTTCATACTGCTGAAACAATACTAAAAAATCTTGATCCTTACCTTGATTTTTGTAATTAGATTCAATTATGTTGATCACCTTCTTTATATATATATACCTATTAGACGAATAACTTTCTATTTTGGCCGAAAGTTTTTTTGAAATCAAACACTTAGGCATTATGATGAAAAAGCGTATAAAAAAAAGCAAAAAGTAATTCTACTATTAGACAGAACCTTAGCAAAAATAGTAAGCAACTTACATATAAGCGACCTTATAGACTGAAAAAAGAATCTTCGATTGGAAGATCCTTTTATACTTCTTATTAAATTAAGCACCCCTTAGTTCATAATGGAGTCGTATAGCCTTTTTTAGATTAACCTACTCTATTTTCTCCCAATCACTTTTTAATAGGCCAAATGTAATTAGATCTTCATAATGGTCATATAACCATTGTCCATCCCGTTTAATTCCTTCTTGAACAAATCCCAACCTTTGTGGAATAGATATACTTTTTAGGTTATTAACTGCAACCTGAATTTCAATTCTATTTAAGTCCAACTCTTTAAATAGGTAGTTCACTAATGAACTTACACTCTTAGTTATTATTCCATTCCCTTGTGCTTCTTCTGACAAGAAATAGCCGATACTTGTAGCTTTGTTCTTCCAATCAATAAAATGAAGACCAATCATTCCAACTAATGCTCCATTATATCTAATGCCAGCATCAAAACCACTATTATTGGCATAATTGGTTATCCAAATGGGTATGATAGGCTCAAAATCCTGTGCAGACTTTCTTTTATCTACCCAAAGTAGCCATTTCCGTAAATGTTCTCTGTTATTATCTACTAATTTGAATAATTCCTCTTTGTGCTGCTGTTGAAGTAACTCAATTCTTATTTGATTATCTACTTTGAATGAGAACATTCTAAAACCGCCTAATTTTCCCCTATTTTAACACATTTTTTATTATATAAAGGAAGCTCTGATCTTCAGCTAACGCACCCGTTTAATAAGAAATGAGGAACTCAATTAACGTTAATTCCTCAAACACAATGCCTTTTATTTTTTACACTCAAAGGAATATTCACTTGTAAGATTATTATGGATTTCTAATATGACTTCCCCACCAATTTCATAGCAGCGAGTACTAGCTAAGTTTATTTCTTTAGTATTGAAATAACTAGATTCTATCGTTAAAACAGCGACTACAAATAAAGCGATAACTAAAATCCATAAAACTCCTGTAAAATGCTTATTTTTAAATGTAATCATTTTCATAACACCCCATTAAAATTGAACTAAACTGCCCAATTATTTAATACGTTTGAAACGATTATAAGTTCCATTTCTTAATAAATTTTCCAAATTAACGAAAATGATTACACCTTTGAAGAGGTAAAGATGATTCAAGAAACCAAGAAAATATTCAAAGATCCTAAGCCACTTGCATCAGAGTGCCGGTTGTTACTGGCCACTCTGAACCTGTTTATATTGAATTCCAACGAGTTGCAACTGTTGATGAAATAAGAAAGGTATTATCTTCGGCTCCAGGCGTTATCTTGCAGGACTCTCTTAGTAAACAGCTATATCCGATGCCTATCCACGGGAAAACAGATACGTTTGTTGGAAGAATTCGAAGAGATCCTGACAATCCATATGGTTTTCACCTATGGATTGTATCAGATAATTTATTAAAAGAAGCAGCTTGGAATTCCAGATTGTAGTGACAGTGATGGAGAAAGATATCATTTAATGTCTTGGCCAATTAAATTGAAACAATTATAACAACGGAAAAGCGAAAAGCCCCTTCAGAAGTTTTTCTGAGGGGCTTTATATAACATATGAGTCTTTTACAATTATTGAAGTGGACTAATATCTAAAGTTCTTTCTGAATCTGCCCCTTTAGTTCCATTAAGAAAAAACTGCCTTAAAGACAGCTCCGATCTAGCTAAGGCACCTGTTAGTTTAACAGGTTTATATTATCCCTGACATAATATCTTTTGGAACATTCTCGGTTGATGTTTTTCAAAACCTTTTATCAATTCTTTTCCAAAAATAGTGATGGTCTCTTCCCAAGGGTGCCCTAAAAATCCCCATTCAAAATTCTTGTGGATAAAAAAGTAATAATCACCGTTTGGAAAAATAGGTACTGTCCATTCATTAAATTCACTTTTTGGAAACTCTAAATGGGGGTTTATCCAATAACCTGGATGCTGCCAATCTACCGCATACATATATTCACTCTTCTGTGTGAGTTCTTGAAAAACAAGTAATGACTTATCCTCTAAGTCATTATAAATCTTATCATAAGTATCTGAATTTCCGGACCAATTTAAATACGTGGATACATCATATGTGATAAATGGATTTGGAACTTCAAAAGAGGGGAAGTTTGATAGGCTTGGTTCAAAATTAAGTCCATCATTTATCCTATTCCATACCTCTTTATATTCTAATTCGGATAATTCAATCCAATTTTCCATTTGAATAGCCACCTTTATAATGCTTTTATTGGGGGTTATTATATCATTTCTTCTTCAACGAATCTGCCCCTTTAGTTCCATTAAGAAAAATCTGCCTTAAAGACAGCTCCGATTTAGCTAAGGCACCTATTAGTTGAAGAAAAAAGCTTTATATAGTCCAATTGATAAGCAATCCTGCTTGTGCTAATCCACCACCGAAACCATATAATAAAACCTTCTCACCATTACTGAGCTTTCCTTCAATTACTCCTTTATCTAAAGCTAATGGTATTGATGCTGAGGAAGTATTTCCATACTCCACTAAGCTATATAATGTACGCTCAATTGGAAAACCACTTCTATCACATATCGACTCAATCATTCTTAAATTTGCACTATGCGGAACAAACCAATCAACATCATTCAAATGAAATTCAGTATTTTTCATCACAGTTTGCATTCCTTTTGGAACAGTAGTAACAGCCCATTTATAAACCTCACGTCCATTTTGTACAAGGTTACCACTATTATTTAAGTCTTCACCATTTATACGTGTCGATAGGTTTGTACTATATAAATGTTTTCCGCCTTCTCCTTCCGAATATAAATGTGAAGAAATAAAACTTGGTTGTTGTTCATCATATTCTACAAGAACTGCTCCTCCACCATCTCCAAATAAAATACAAGTCGCTCGATCTTCATAGTCCATAATTTTAGATAAAGTATCAGCTCCAATAACAAGAATTTTCTTGTTTAAACCAGATGTTACTAATCCATTAGCTACATGCAACCCATAAGTAAATCCTGCACAAGCAGCGTTTAAATCAATAGCTCCAGTATTCTTAATACCTAGCTTTGCTTGGACTAAAGAAGCTACACTTGGTGTGTTGAAATCAGGTGAAAAGGTACAGACAATAATCATATCAACATCTTCGACTGATTTATCATACCGTTCCATTAAATCCTTTACAGCTTTATAACTTATATCACTAGTAAACTCTTCTTCATGTGCAATTCTTCGTTCTTTAATACCAGTACGTTTAAAAATCCATTCATCATTGGTTTCAACCATTTTTTCTAAGTCATTATTTGTTAACCTTTTTTCTGGAACATATGAACCTATCGCAGTAATGCGTGCTTTGGATTTGAACATAGAATAACCACCTCGTGTTATGAATTGCATCAATTTTATAACTTGATATTAATACCTGGTAATAATTATAAAGTAAAAAACATCTTATGCAACTATCCTATCCCTTTAGTTGCATAAAGAAAAATTTGCCTTAAAGACAAACAGGATCTTCAATCAGAAATCTTTCGATTCTATGTTTATTGTGAGTTATTAATTGATTTCTTTTCGTATCGATTTGAAAAGTATAGAGTAAGGATAACACCTAATAAAACAATTCCTATACAGATATAAAGTGGAAAATCCCAACGTATGTAAGCAGTTGTTGATGCTCCTAATACCGTGATCCATTCAAAAACTAAAAATGGTTTAATGTATTTATTCAATTAACAACCCCCTCTCTTTATCCATATATTGTTAATTCATTTTAACATACCTGGAATTAATAAACTCTAACAAAAAATAGGCCATGTTTCTTTTAAAGGATCTGTTGTTTTAACTGCTGGTGGGATTTGAGCTACTTGAAAAGGAAAAAAGAGATTAATTTCTTTTTTATCCTTTCCAGTTCATTTGTTCCTCCACATTTTGTTTTAAACAAAACAAAAGACATGTTCGCCTTATGCAACTTACCTGCCCTTTTGACTTCATAAGAAAAAGAGCTGCCGAAGCAAAGCACCCGTTAATTGAAGAAAAGTTTCAAGAAGTTCTTTGTTTCGAACTGTTTCGGTCAATTGTCTTAATTTTTTTAATGAAATAATAATGTTTATAGAGGGCGAGCACTACCAAAAGGATTTTCACTAAAAGGATGTCCACATAAAATACAGAAATTATGATGAAGAAATCGGCAACTAAATTGATTCTGATTTTCTCTTTTCGAGTCATACCTTTTTTTTGTAGGAATGCTTCAACGTATTTTTCATATAATGAGGTGCTTTTGAACCAGTTTTCAATCGACTTGGAACTTCTCGCAAAGCAAAAAGCAGCGAATAAGTAAAACGGTCCGCCCGGCAGAACAGGTAACACAGTCCCTGCAACACCAATCACAAGGGATATGAATCCAAGAAGGAAAAATAGGATACTTTTTACTTTTTTAATTGTAATCACCTTTTTACTTATATTCTATTCCCTTATAACGTAAAGAGGAAGTCCAATTCATTCAACATCACTGATCAGCAACTCCTGGTAATGAAGTATAGCACCAGTTCGTTGAAGATGATGATTGCTTTAAACAAACTTCATTAGTATTTCTAACAAGTGAAAAGTTGTCTACATTATAGTGACCGTGAAGGTTTTCATTGTGATGAAGGATTATTTGTTTTGCAGATAAGTTTTTGGAATCAGAAGTAGAATGTCCGTCGCCAACTATTGTTACATCAAAATGATTGATTGTTGTTGTTCTAAGGCTTGTGGTTGTTTTATTAAAAAAATTTAACAGTACCATAAACGGTAGTTTGTGGAACAGGATTTATAAAGATAGTTCAAGAGGAATTATATTATGAAACAGGGGATATCCCTCATTTTTTTGTTTTATAAAAATTTCTTTTAATTTAAGCCAAATACTAAACTACTTTGTCTAATAGGTATAAGGGAAAAAAGTAGAGAGGATGAATTTCGATTATTAGATTAGTAAAAAAAGCCCAAAAGGGTGACGATAAAGCCTTTTTAAAGCTTTTCCAAAAATATGAACAAGATATTTATCGAATGGCTTATGTATATGTCAAAAACAAAGAGGATACATTAGATGTCGTTCAAGAAGTAGCATATCGATCATTTAAAAAAATAGATACATTAAAAAAACCAGAGTATTTTAAAACATGGTTAATCAAAATCACCATTAGTTGTGCTATTGATTGTTTAAGAAAAAACAAAAAGGTGGTTCAACTAAAAACAGAATATGAAGAGATTATTAGTTCAGATGTTGAAGATATCCCCCTTTCATTATCACTTCATCAATTATTAGATGAGTTAAATGAAAATGAAAAAAGTATCGTTATTTTAAAATTTTATGAGGGTTATTCATTTAAAGAAATAGCTGAGTTGTTAAATATTCCATTAGGGACATCAAAATCAATATTATATCGTGCGTTAGATAAACTTCGGAAACAAGTTAAGGGGGCTGATATTTGTGAAAAATAAAGTAAAACAAGAATTAGAAAGAATTGAAATTCCAAAAGAATTACACATGAGGGCGAAACTTGGTGTAAAAAGAGCGAAATCGGAACAGCCAAAAAGAAAATTCAAAAAAACAGTTGCAATTCCATTGGTAGCATCTTTATTTCTTGTATTTTCAGTTGGAGTAGGGGCAGCTACTATTCCAAGTTTTAATAGTTTATTATCTATTGTTAGTCCCCAAACTGCGTTATTTCTCCAACCTATTGAAACTAGTAGTGAAGATGATGGTATTAAAATGGAAGTGGTCGCAGCAATGAATGATGATGAAATGGCAGTCATTTATGTTACAATGCAAGATTTGACTGGTAATAGAATAGATAAAACTCTTGATCTTTATGATTACTCATTGACTGAAGGTCATATGTTTAATAGTCAAATTGTAGATTACGATGAAACCACTAATACTGCTACCTTACGAATTCAAGCCAATGGAGGCGAGGCTCTTAACAATAAAAAAATAAACTTTCATATCAGTTCTTTCCTAAGTCATAAACAAACATTTGAAGAAGTCGAGTTTAATGCTAATCTTATGGAAGTAAAAAACAATACGCCCCAAACGATATCATTGGATATGAATAATATTCCAGGTGGCGGTGGGGAGATTTTTGGAGAATTAGAGAAACAGGGAACAGTACAGGTTTTAAAGCCAGACGAAACTGAGCTCTACCTTCAAAAAATAAAATTTATGCATATATCAAATTTAGGTTTTATTAACAATCGCCTTCACATCCAAACTAAATGGACAGGGGATGATATAGATAGTCATGGAGATTTTTATTTAATTGATACTTCAGGAAATAAAATACACGCTTCCAACATTTCTTTCGGAGTAGATAAATTAGGTAATACAAATTACGGAAACGAATATATAGAATACATCTTTGACATTGATAATTTAGACATTAATAGGCTAAATTTAATGGGGAACTTTGTATCCAATGGCAATCATACAAAAGGTAATTGGAATACTACGTTTAAAATACGGTCTGTAGGTAAAGAAAAAAATGTGGACTTTAGTAAGAACTTTGGGACGTGGAGGGCGAATAGAATTACAGTTTCACCATTGGGAATAACTTTGTATGGAAACGGAGATTTTAATAATTCAAGTAAAATCGTAGTAAGTGCTAAAATGAATGATGGTAGTGTTCAAACATTGGATTCTATGACCAGTTTTAGTGAGAACAAAAAGGTTAAAGCAAAATTCTTATCTTCTTTGCCTTTAGATATTTCAAAAATTGAATCAATCAATATTGATGGTACAGAAATAGATTTTTAATGATTAATGGAAAGTAAGAAAAGGTATATGTATAGTAACTTGGTCCTTAATGAATGCATTTAGTAGAGTAAGACAAAATAAAAAGTCGATTCCTTCAATTATTGGAAATCGGCTTTTTTAAGTGAAATATTTGCTTAGCGTACAAAATTTCCGAAATGTTGGCTGTACCCCTTCTTCTAGTGGCTTTTCTCCACATAGGCCTTCTGCTGGTGGTGGTGGTCCTTGCATGCCTCCGTCTTCTAGTGGTTCATCACCAAACGTAATAATCTCCACTGTCCTACCAGCAAAACGCGGAAAACATACGCTAGGGAAAATATTGTAGAAAACAATGGTTATCCAGGTCCTTCTTTTTGAAAACATCTAAATCTCTCATAAAAACATACTTTCATTTTAATTCCGATTATCAGTAATGCTTATTTTCAATTTCCCCCCATAAAGTTATTAGCAATTAGTTTTACCGTTTTTAATTATTAGAAAGTATTTAAGCACTTGTTACCAATCTCTTTATTTTTTCGGCAAAAGATTTACTAATACCTTCTTCCGCGAACATTTTGGTGTGTGGGTAGACAGTTTCGTTCATATCAGTTGAATAAGAAAATTACTCACAAAACAAAGAACCTTCAATCCAAAATGGATCAAAGGTTCTGTGTTTTAATTCCAATTACATTCTATTATTTACTCAATTCCTTAAGTAAACTTTTTATTGGTGATTTCAATCTTTGCCTTTTAAATCTCTTCACCATAGATTTAAACATACCTTTGTTTCTACATCCAAAGAATTAACTATGGGCTAGCTCTTTTTCTTTTAGACCAAGCGTCGCTGCTGTTGAAGCATGAATTTCTTGCAGAAGCTCTGGATTTTCCATTAGTGACACGCCATAAGAAGGAATCATTTCTTTGATTTTTGGTTCCCACTCTTTCAGATGTTGCGGGAAGCATTTTTTCATTACTTCTAGCATAACGTGAACAGCAGTGGAAGCACCTGGTGAAGCACCTAGTAATGCTGCAATCGAGCCATCAGCGGAACTAACAACTTCCGTACCAAATTGAAGCGTTCCTTTGCCGCCTTCAGGAGTATCTTTGATAACTTGTACACGTTGGCCAGCTATTACTAAATCCCAATCCTCGCTCTTAGCGTTCGGGATAAACTCTCGTAACTCTTCCATTCGCTGTTCTTTCGATAACATAACTTGCTGGATCAGGTATTTTGTCAATGACATCTCTTTTGCACCTGCCGCCAGCATTGTTAAGACATTATTCGGTTTTACGGAAGTTATTAAATCGAACATTGAACCTGTTTTTAAGAACTTCGGTGAGAAACCGGCAAATGGTCCAAATAACAACGATTTTTCATTGTCGATATATCGTGTATCAAGATGCGGAACAGACATTGGTGGAGCACCAACTTTAGCTTTTCCGTATACTTTTGCTTGATGCTGCTCAATTACTTCTGGATTATTACATACCATGAAAAATCCGCTTACTGGGAAACCGCCAATGTGCTTCCCTTCAGGAATACCAGATTTTTGCAGTAAATGCAGGCTTCCGCCCCCGCCTCCGATAAAGACAAATTTTGCAGTATGGCGTTCTACGTTTCCGCTATCGACATTACGCACTTTTAATTCCCATGAGCCATCGCTAGTAGCTTTAAGGTTATCAACACTATGTTTATATTTTATATCGACGTTTTTAGTCTTTAAGTGGTCAAACAACATGCGTGTTAAAGCACCAAAGTTTACATCCGTTCCAGAGTCGATTTTGGTTGCCGCTATAGCTTCATTAGAAAGGCGATCTTGCATAATAAGCGGAATCCATTCCATCAGTTTTTCCGGGTCATCAGAAAACTCCATCCCTTTGAAAAGAGGATTTTTTGAAAGCGCTTCAAAGCGCTTCTTTAAGAAGGTTACATTCTCATCCCCTAACACCATACTCATATGAGGTAATGGCATGATAAAATCCTGAGGATTTTTTATCAGCTTGCTGTTTACAAGATAAGACCAAAACTGCGTTGAAAGCTGAAACTGCTCATTAATTTTAATAGCTTTGCTAATATCTATAGATCCGTCCGGTTTTTCAGTTGTGTAGTTAAGCTCACACAGTGCAGCATGCCCTGTTCCCGCATTATTCCACTCGTTAGAGCTTTCCACCCCTGCGTCTTCAAGCTTCTCAAACACTTTGATTTCCCATTCCGGCACTAACTCTTTCAGGAATGTCCCCAACGTCGCACTCATAATACCGGCGCCAATTAAGATGACTTCTGTTTTAGTTTCACTGTTGCTCATGATAACCTTCCTTACTCCTTATATTTGCAGAAAGGATGTAGATGCTCCTGTTTAGGCGTCAAGCCAAGGCGCGACCCAGTCACAAACCTTTTCTGCCTCGTTATAACCATATCATAGTGTATTACAATAATTAATAGAATAAACTATATTGCTATTATATAGTTTATATGAAGAAATGCACTTAAACTAAACTGCCCCCTTAGTTCTGTGAGGCATGGCGATCCTTCTTAATGAAGAATAAAGCCTATATAATTAAGGCCTGACACAAATTGCACCATAGCAAAAGTGAGCCTTTGACGGGATTCAAACACGTTCCCTACGTAATTTCAAGCAGGAATTTCACCTTATCTTATTGCGAAACCCTTGCCTTGCTATCCGGTTGTTTTCCGGCGCTCTTCTAATTATACAAATTTTAGGTCCAAATGAGAACATAAAATTATAGTACAATCCGAAATAAAAATTGGAAACAAAATGGGCGGATATAAGCAATTGAAAAGAGCCAAAATTATTTAGGAACCTTCAGCCATAACAATTCCAATGATAATGAGAAGTAACCCTATTAAAATTGCTCCACTGCCTATTGAAAAAATGAAATCAAATATAAATGAAATAGTACTTAATGATTTATTATCATATGTTTTAGCTTCATATACAAAATAAAAGATTGCTAAAACAATAAATATTAAACCCAGTAAAGATAAGAATAACCAAATCATAAGCACTCTCCAAAAAATTTCATCTTTATTATTATGACATTTTTCATAGGAGATAGGAAGTAGTTAAGAACAGTTTGAATAAACTATTCTTTATTACCGGCTTACCTTTCCACATAACCCCACTTTTTCCCTATTCAGGTATCCTTAATAGGGAAATCCTTACCATCATTATTTTCAGTAGGATAATTAGTTGGGTCTCAACGTGTATCAAGGTTCCCTGCTTTATTAAATGGATCAGTATTGTCTTGTGGCATATATTTCACTCCTTTGCTCATATTATCTGCTGATGGCATTAATCTATTCGCTAATATTGGAACCTTTTAAATAAAAAAGACAGCTAATTAATATGGCTGTCTCTTTTATGTTATATCCTCTTCGTGTAGCTTTGAAACAAAGTTTGATCCACTCACGCACCCGTTAGTTCAGTAAAGTCTAAAGGATTCTTGGAAGCATTTCAATTACAACAAGTATATCTAAGTAATTTGGAACAAATATTATAACTGTTGCAAATCTAAAGGAGGTGGCTAAAATGAACGCACAACGAGCAGAAGAAATTGCTTCTTCGCCAATTATGACAAATGTGACCTATAATGAGGAAAGTATCTACATTGAGCACGTGGATAAACAAAATGGAATAGCTACAATCCATTCCCTTGATGAACCAAATAAAAAACAAAGTGTTTCTATAACCAGCTTAAAAGAACAGTAATTTGTTAAATATCCCTTTGGTAATCCTCTTCCTTCGGGCCTAGCTTTGAAATAAAGTTTGATCAAATTCATAGATAAATGAATAAATAAAAGGTCATGTTTTGAAGAAAGCAATCAAAACATGACCTTGAAATATTTATTTGGATTATTCTTTTAAAAAAAGAAAATCCGAATAGGTTAAATCAACTATATTTTGTTTCTAGCAAAGAAAAAGGAAATACGTTTAACACTCTGGAAGATTACAATATCTGTTTTCCACACCTATTTTACATTATTTTTTAAAAGTTTACTTAATCGTTAATAGGCAATGATTAATTGTTTATTTTCTTTGTATGTCTTCCAAGAGTTTTATCACAATTTCATTTTGCTTTTCAATAGATTTTAAACTCTTCTCTATCGTGCTCGTAGCAATAACTAGAACAATCAAAATGGCGATTCCAACAAATAACAATTAGGTCTCCTCCAATAGGAAGTTAAATTTTGTAAACTTATGATATCACAAATAATCCCATACATTACACATTTATCTGCTTTTATTAGTTTTTTTCACGCCAAGTTGACCAAAGATTACGCTCTGGTTTACAAGTATCTCACTCTAATTAAGGGTTTGTAATTAAAGCCACCAGAAAAGCAGAAAAACGAAGTGATTATAGAACTCGTTACTAAAGAACCTCATCGATTGGCAATTAGGGGCGTTGTTGCTTATACTTTTCCCTAAAATCAGCCACTAAATAGGAAAACCGTTATCAGAGTGATAAGAATGACACAGCCTCCCCTTCCTAGAGATGAAACAGAAAATTTTAGCTTCCTCACTGATTGCTTCTTTTTTAAACAAGGCAGGCACTTCTGTGTTCCTAACATCAGCGACCGTTTTAAGGTCATAGGCTTCTATGGTGCTCCCATCTTGGTTCATGATTGAGAGAATTCCATCATTACTGGTTTTTAGGCTAGGTTCATCACTAATTAAATGAGTATAGTATAAGTCTTCGTTCAGCTTGTAGGATTTAGAGTGATCTGCTGAATAAAGTATGCTTTTTTTATCAATTTTGGCTGATTTAAAATTTTCAAAGCCATAATTGAATAGAAGCTCAGTATCAGAGTAGGCTTCCTTGTCTGAAGGAGCTTTAAGAGTGACCGCAATCAATTCCTGTTCTCCTCTAGTAGCAGTAGAAATAAGAGTGTAGCCCGCTTTACTAACGAAACCGGTTTTCCCACCGGTTATTCCCTTATAGGGTAGTTCGCCTTTTAAAATTTTATGATGGGTAACTAGAGTTGTGTCCCATGTTTCCACTTCCCATGGTAAATCCTTCTTCCCAAAATCTTTACGGAAAATTTCATTTTTCATTGCATATTGTGTGATTTTAGCAAGGTCACTGGCTGTAGTTACATGGTTTTTGTCAAACAATCCATGGGGGTTCGTAAAATGAGTATCAGTGACTTTTACTTCTTTTCTTAAAAACTCATTCAAATCCTCCATGAACAATTTTTCACTTCCAGACATATGCTCGGCAATTGCGATAGCTGCATCATTTCCGGAGTTGATTAACATTCCTGCAATTAATTTGGAAAGCTCTATTTTCTCCCCTGGTTCAATAAATACCGAAGAGCCGTCTGCCTCAGCTGCTTTTTTGCTAACAGTCACTAATTCATTCTGATCCCCGTGCTCTATAGCATATATAGCAGTAGCAACTTTTGTTAGACTTGCTGGATACATTTTTTTATTTATATTTTTTTCGTATAATACCTTCCCACTTTTCGCATCAATAATGATCCCAGCTTCACTAATGAGAGGTAAGTCGGATTCTGCACTTACAGTCGTAGTGGCGAAGGGGATTAAAGCCAAAATGAAGACAAAGAAAAACCTTTTCATATACCTCTCCTTAATTGATAGTAAAATTCTATATAGTCATACTATAATAAATCTGAATGTTTAAAGGTGTTTTATTGAAATTGAAATAAAACAGTAATTACCCTTTAATAATCATGGAAGCATATTGGATAATATTCTTCATTTACTTTCCATAAATACCTTTATGAGGGTTGTGATTTTTTAGTACTTATCAAATTATTAAGAAGCAAAGAGGATATTCGCTGTTTTTATTAGCTTGTCGTAATTGTTTTAATTTCCCGACTTCATTTCTATTGAAAATGAACTACTTAATTTGGACTGTTGAAAATCAGCATTCGAAGCATCGTTACTTTAAATGAAGACTTTTTTACTTAATGGATCCATCTTTTTTACAATACTTATTCTTGAATTAAAAACCCATTTTTCCACATTGTTATTTCTAAAGGGGTTTGAGTGGCTATACTTTCTGACCACAATCGCTCCCTGCCGTATACAAAAAAACACTTTTGCTTGTTCTAGCCCTCGATAGTTTAGCGACCTTCATCATAAGGGTTCTTCCCCCGTTATCTTAAGAATTTTCACCATAAACCAATAATTTATTAGAAATGTACTTTAATGTTTCGGTATTTTTTATTTTCAAAAAGATATTGAAGCCCATCCTCATATTGCAATATAAGTATCCTCTTCCTAAGAAACCAAATACTAATCAGGGTACTTATTTAATTTGGAAGGAGCGTTTTCATGAAAAAAATATTATTTATGGGGTTTATTTTATACATGCTGGCTGGATCAATTAGTGCCGTCACTACAACACCAGAAAATATAAGCCAAACTGAGGTAAAGTTTCAAACTGAATTCAGGAGACTTTGGATGGATCATGTATTGTGGACAAGTAATTATATTACAAGTGCAACAACAGCAGGAGCAGAAGACCAAAAGCAAGTATTGTCCAGACTTCTGAAAAATCAAGAGGATATTGGTAATACTGTGAAGGGTGTATACGGAGAGGAGGCTGGGAACAAACTTACGGATTTGCTTAAGGAACATATCGTTATTGCCGGCAAGATTGTAGATGCTGCTAAAACCGGAAAGGAAGCCTTGGTGAATCAGCTAAACAAAGAATGGTATAGAAATGCTGATGATATAGCGGCGTTCCTTAGCAGTGCCAACCCTTATTTAAAAAATAAAGATCTAAAAAATTGCGCTTTATAAACATCTAAAATTGGTGACAAATGACTTATCTGCAAGCTTGGCAAAAGATTGGGGTGCAAGAATCGTTGCGATTGATGAAGGGGTCACACATATAATCCTAATGGCAGATGCTATCTCTGCTGGAGTTGTGAAGCAGTTTCCGGAGAAGTTTAATAAATAATCTTAAGAATCTCCAGTAGAATGCTGGAGATTCTTAAAAAATCCCAAGTTAAAGGCAAGTTTTCCCCGTCTTATTCTTTACTTTGTTTAACATGTAGTAGATTGACAGATACGAACTTAATATTATTCTTTTTTAGTAGATGAGCTAGATTTAACCAGTAGTGACCGGTTGGCTCCATGCCTACAATAACTAAAAGCGATTCAGAATCGCTCACGATCGTGGAATAAAATCTAGAGTTCAAACATACATATTTCAACTTGCTTTATTTTTTTTGACCAATAAATTAAAGTTGCTAAAAATCTCATCCCAACTTCAACATTCATGTTTCAAAAGCAGATTGTATCATCATGTAACTTTTTAAGCTTGGAATTGTTTTTCCTTAATATCTTTTTGAACGTTAATTCTTCTCACGATAAAGATGAGGACAAGTGCACCCAATAAGCAGGTTGCCCCTCCTGCTCCCATCAAGACGATTGAAACGCCAAGCCATTTGGCAAGAAGAGATCCCGCAGCTGGTGCAATAAGCATAGAAAATGTTTGTAAAGATGTGGCCACAGCAGATACTCTCCCCATAATTTGCTTAGGCGTCTCGGACTGTAAAATAAAACCATAAGGGACAGACTCACCAGAGCTAATAAAACCAAGGAAAAAGGCGCCAATCATCCAGCCCCAATAAGGAAGATTTACAATCCCCATAATACCAAACCCCATAACAATTATTAAAGAACCACTAATAATAGATGAACATGACATTAGATGTAACGGTTTGTTTTTCCAATTTATCCAATTCCCTAATAGAAGCGAACCTACTACGCTTCCAAGTCCTATCGCACTTACCAGTAGTCCAAAATTGCCTTCATTAAAGCCTAGATTCTGAGCGATAAATACCAATAGTCCATCGTATAGGAAAATGATAAAAAACGCTACTGAGGAAAAAATCACTGAAATTTTTAATAAAGGGGTATATAAAATGTGCTTGATACCATCTGAAAGTTCTCCCCAATAATAACCACTATCACTATTTTTAGTTTTTGATTTATTCTCGGCATTCATTTCTTTTTCATCTAGTTTGGGAAGAGTTAATAAAAATACCATTGCAATGAAAAAAAAGACAGCTTCAAATAAAAAAGGGCTTTTTGCACCAAAAAAAGCTATGATGCCCCCACCAAGTGCAGGGCCAATAATTTTCATTGTATTTGTAGAAAGCTGGCTAAGTGTTACTGCCTGAGGAAGGTGGTTATCAGGTATCGTGTACCTGAGTATACTTTGTCTTGCGGAATCATAAATTGCTGCGACTGTTCCCTTCAAAAACACAAATATTAAAAGGATATAAAGATTAGGAGCAAAGAATAGTCCTGCTACAATCAAGATTCTTAAAAATAAACAAATAACCATTATTTGCTTTTTGGGAAGTCGATCCACAAAGACACTTGCAAAAGGACCTATAATGACCCAAGGTAGTCCTAATACAATGATTACTGCTGCAATGGCTGTTTCATCTAGCCCCCAATTGTAAGCAACAATAACCTGCAAAGCAATAAAATCAAGCCAATTACCAAGGTCTGAAAATAGCTGTGCACCAAATAATGAACGAAATGCACGGAATCTAACAGGCTTAAATATGCCAGCTTTCATCTGTTATTTCCCCTTTTCTTCTTGGATTGCTTTTCTTCGCCTTTCTAGAAATTTTTCTGTATTCCCATTTGGATCCTGTCCTTTTGGGAGTTGATTTTTTTCCAAGGCATTTATCGATTCTTCAATCCACATCAACTCAGCTTCTAATTGTATTTCGGCATGGCGAATTGCTAGCATACCAAAATTACTGATGTAAGAAACACCGTTTTCGGGCCAATCTTTAACAAATTCAAGTAAATCCTCAGTTGTTTCTTTTCTTTTTAGAAGATGACTGATTAATATTGAGCTTTCTATATCTTCATGCCATGTGGACATCTTCATTAATAATTCATCTCTAATATTTGGATAGCTCGGGGGAAGCCGAAGCCAATCTTCAAATTCTTCCCACCCCTTTGGAGTAAGTTCATAAAGTTTCTTTTTACGTCCCTCTTCATCTTGTTCGATAGGATAAATAAAACCCTCTTCTTCAAACTTTTTTAGTTTAGGATAAATACTTCCATAACTCATCCCCCAATATAAGCCGGCTGCTTTATGCTCAAACTCAGATTTAATATCGTATCCGGTACTTGGATAAAAACTCAAAATAGCAAGAATAGAATGTTCAATAGACAACATTTATAACCCCTCTCACATATCAAAGTGATATATCATCATGATATGTCTAATTGCAGGGAAAATCAACCAGATAATAAATTTTTTTACATATTTTTTCAAGAAAATTATCTTGTTACACAGTGATCAATTTTTAAAAAGTTGTTGTTTCACAAATTTGGCCTAATTGTTGATCAATGATCAAACAGCACTCTTAAACTCCCCTTTAGTTCAATAAGAAAAACCGAAATCAAAATCATTTCGGTTTTTCTTTTTATAAACGGTACGACATTATTTCGCGCACAAGTTACACTCTCCTTTGGAAAGCATATGATATAAAAATGCACATTTTACAATATTATGAAAATTCACGGTTTATTCTTATATAAAAAATTAAACATTTTTTGTGTTTCTTAATCAACTAAAGCACCTGTTAGTTAATTTTCACCATAAATTCTTTTATTTCTTTTTCTAAAAAACGACACATTGTGAATAGGTGTAACTACTTCTTTATCCCAATATATTGCACTACCATTTGGAATAGCGTATATATCCCTATTGTATGATAAAGGAAATAATTCTTCATCAACGGTTCCATCATAGTGAACTTCTACACTAAAATCTACTAACCCTAAACCTTTTATTACTTGTGTTTCGGGATAATCTTCATCTTTTGTGATAATACAATCTCTACAAAAAACTAACGCCCCAGCACTAACACCCACCATTAAGCCCGAGAAATCTTTAATAGCTTGTATCAATTCTTTTGCAATCAAACTTTCCATTAACTTCTCTGGTCTTCCGCCTGTAAAATAAAGAACATTATGGTCTTTTATTTCATTTTGCATTTCTTGATTTGTGAGTCGATAGTCGAGTAGTTTAATATGCTCTATTCCTATATCCCCAAATGATTTTTTTGCAGAATTAAACCATCTATCAAGTTTTGAATCCTTCGTAGCGAAAGGAATTATTAAGATTTTATTTCCTGCTTCAACGTGATTTGATAAATAATTCATTACTTCATCAAGTTCCCCAGCTAAAGGGTTTCCTCCCCCAATAAAACAAAGGCTCATTAGTATTTCTCCTTGTTATGCATTTTTCAAATATTATATCCTTTTCCAAAGCTTAAAAAAGTTAGTTTCTCATGAACTAAGTGCCTCGATCGTTGCAAAAAGCTAAAGCACCCGTTACTTGAAAGACTTCCACATCGGTTCATCCTTGTTACTTAGCTTATATAGCCACAGTGCTGACAGATTGGCATATGATACGACCTCCTTTCAATTAAATTACATTAATAAATTATACCATTTTTACCCAAACAATCCTGACCATGTTAGTGGAAGATTTAAAAAGGCATTTGTAATTTTTCCACCAGCTCAAAATCTTCCTGTCGTACTTGATCAACAAATTTAAAATATTCTTCTTTTTCTTTTGTTGTTTTTTCATTGAGGGAGTAATCAAACACCTAGCGACGTCTCTGCATCAATAGAAATCACTTGAATGGATTCACATTCCCGTCTCCTGGATAAACGTTAATCATCATATTTGGCCAAATCCAATAAAAATGCGCACGGTCACCTTCAGCATCTTTGCTTACTGTCATATATTGATAGGTGAATTTTGAACCGAAATTGTATTGTAGGCTTTTCCATCTTCTAATATATTGCCAGTTACTCTTACAGCATGATATGTTCCAATTCCTACTCAAGCAAGGTGAGTAGGCATGGTTAGATTGAATGGAAAAGCTTTTTCATACGATTAAACCTTCAAATCTATTGCCTTTTTTTCGCCATCAGACGCTTATAAAGGGGAAAGCCAAACATATAATACCCTGAAAATGACAGCATTATTAAAGATAGACCTGTTATTGTAAGGATACTGTATCTATACCAATTACCAAAGAAGGATCCATCATGTAAAGTAATGAGGAAAGTTGAGTAATCCGGGTTTGTAGATAATACTTTTCCAGTACTCGCATCGATTTGAACACTTTGACTGTTATTAAAGCGAACCTGGTAAACATTTGCACTTGGTCTATATTCAATTCTAAATATATCTTCAACCGAGTCTACATTTGGAAGCCCTTGAGATGTAGCAATGGAAACGACCCTATCCATGGGTATCGATTGACTTGGACTCGCCTCTTTTCCCGTCCTTAACTCATCAGCCACTCCCAGTGGTATCATATAAACAAGCAAGAGGCCTGTGACTGCTATAAACATAAAAAAAACAGATAAAATTAATCCTGACCATTTATGTACTTTTCTGCTTAAATGATACAACTTTACAGACATTGTTCCATCACCCTCCTTGACTTCAAAACAAATACAGAACCTAGGTTAGTTCAAATAAATAATATAAAGAAATTGTGGATCTATAACATTCTAAGCTCATAGTAAGAAATTCATAATTCAAATAAACTAACTAAACAAACCCTCCCTACTTCCTTTTATACAATTTGGAAACAGGGAGGTTATATTTAAAAGTATTAAAATCTTACCTCATTTTTAATCCCTCATTAATGGCCATATATCATTTTCGTAAATAGATATTTTCAACTTTATGATCTGATCCTTTTTTTAAAACTAGATTGGCCCGTCCTTTTGTCGGCAGTATATTTTCATGTAAATTTTTCAAATTGATTTCTTCCCAAATTTGAGTCGCTTTTTCAATAGCATTTTTTTTAGACAAGTTAGTATAGCGGTGAAAATAGGATTCGGGACGTTGAAATGCAGTTTTTTGAAGCAGAAGAAACCTTTCAACATACCACCTTTCTATGTCAACTTCGTTTGCATCAACATAGAGTGAAAAATCAAAAAAGTCACTGACGAATACTTGATTTTCTTTGTTAACTTGAAGAACATTAACACCTTCCACTATTAAAATATCTGGATTACAGATAGTTTGTACTTCATTTGACAAAATATCGTACGTTAAATGTGAGTAAATTGGTACTTCCACTTTATTTTTCCCTGCTTTTACATCACCGATAAGATTAATTAATTTCTGAGTATCATAACTTTCAGGAAACCCCTTTCTTTTCATCAATCCTTTTTCTTCTAAAGAATCATTTGAATACAAAAAACCATCTGTTGTGACCAGACCTACGTTTCTATGATTATCCCATCTAGATAATAATGTCTGAAGTAACCTTGCTGTCGTACTCTTTCCTACAGCAACACTCCCTGCAATTCCAATGATATAGGGTACCTTTTTAGCATTTGTTTTTAGAAATGAAGAAGTAGCAGTGTTAAGTTGCTGAGAAGCTTCGACATATAAATTAATTAAACGAGTCAAAGGCAAATAAATCTCTTCTACTTCCTGAATAGATATTTCTTCATTTATTCCTTTTAAGTCATCCAATTCTTCTTCAGTTAAAGGAAGAGGGGTATGGTTTCGCAAAGATGCCCACTTTTTTCGATTGAATTTAAAATAGGGAGTATAGGAACTCATGCTTTTCGTTACCTCACTTTTTAGAGTTACTTTCAGTTTAACAAGGATGATGACCATAAAAAAGATGTTCCTAATCCCTTAGTGACGTAAAGCCCCCTGTCACTTGAGAAATAAATTGAATGGATGGATCCAGCAGGTATAAAAGGCATTCTTGCAAGATTAATCATTCCAGGTGATTAATCTTTGAATGATAACCCACCTGTCTCCAAAGCAGCCCTAAGTTTAGGCAAAGAAGCTGGTCCCATACCGTGAAATTTCAAAATCTCTTTTTCACTATATGTTGATAACTGTTGCAAAGAGGTTATCCCGTTGTTTTCCAATGCACGTCTGGCTGGTGCCGAGAGCAATGAAAGAAATCCGGTGTCAGGTTTGCGTTCTTTCTCACACACAGGGCAGGTCGGACAGTCGCTGGATTTATAGTATTTGTGTCCCTTTTCGCAAGTCCTCCAATTTTCCTTTGAATTTGTCATTGTCAATGTCTCCTTTTCTTCTTAATTTTAGCATTCTAGCTTAAGAAGTAATAACATCGCAGGTATCTCACGCTAAGCTTTGGCGGAAACGTATCCTGATGTCATTAACTAGACTGCCCTGATCGTTTTCCATTCGTCATAGCTTAGAAAAAATTGATATATGTCAGATAAGCGTATGCCTGTATATTGGGCCTTCTTCTCTTTTAGTGATTAGTGAATTTTCATCAAATCCATTACATATGGCGAGATACCCATCGTTCAAGTGAAGCCCAATACCATATAAATAAAAATAATCCGTTGCGTTTGTTTCATACCAACAAAGGTCCTGGTCACAAGGATTTTATCCAACGTAACAGCGTATTCATCAGCTTTGTTTGCACATAATTCTAATTGGCAATTTTCAAAACGGATAACGATGGGACAATCATTAAACCATTTATCTTCATCTTGTTCCCAGGCCACCCATATTTCTTCAATGTTTTTACCGATTAGTCCTTCAAGTTCATTTCTATGGTCTTTTATGTTATTGGATGGGTTTGTATACATTTTAGGACTGTAATTTTTAAGTCCGAACATGAAAAGGGCTGCCGCAGCAACCCTTTACAAAACCCAAAGTGAATTATAGATTAACCCGCTTTATCTTCCTTCTGAGCCTCTGTCTGAACATCGGCTTGTACACGCTTGCCTATTCCAAAAGCGAAATAACTAATTACAACGATAGCCAGAAAACCTATTCCAACCATAAGTGATATACGTGTGTCATCATTAAACCACATTCCGGTCAATACCATAATCAAGAAAGCGATGGTCAAGTAGTTTGTAACAGGTGCAAAAGGCATTTTGAATGGATGATTATCCATTTCAGCTTTTTTTACTTTTCTGAATCGAATTTGACTGATCAAAATGACAAACCACGGAATCATACCTGGAAGTACACTCGCACTGTATACATGCACAAATAAATTCTCTGGTGCAATATAACTTAAAACAACGCCAATTGCTAACCCGACTATCACACCGAACGTGCCGAATAAAGGGACACCGCTATTAGATACTTTCGCAAAGAATTTTGGCGCTTGTCCATTCATTCCTAATGTGTAAAGCATACGACCTGCACTGTAAATACCGCTATTGCAGCCAGACATAGCAGCCGTGATTACGACAAAATTAATGATTCCAGCAGCTGCTGTAATACCAACCTTCGCAAAGGTTGCAACAAATGGGCTTCCAATTGAATTTAGTTGATCCCACGGGTAAACGGTTACAATTATAAAAATCGCACCAATATAGAAGATTAAAATACGCCAAATGGTACTTTGAATCGCTTTGGTTATCGTTTTTTGAGGATCTTTCGCTTCTCCAGCTGTAATCCCGATTAGTTCTACACCCTGATAAGCGGCAACAACTAGTGAAAGAGCAAAGAAGAATCCTTTCCAACCGCCTGTAAATAAACCACCATGTTCCCAAAGATTGGATAAGCCTAATGCTTCTCCCCCGTTACCGATGCCAAAGAAAATAAGTCCAAATCCTGCAACGATCATTAATATAATCGTTACGATTTTTATCAGTGCAAACCAAAATTCAATTTCACCAAAGGACTTAACGGAAATTAAGTTCGCCGCTCCAAGAATCACCATTGCGATTAAGCCTGGAATCCAAGCAGGGAGATCTGGGTACCAATATTGCATGTACGTTCCAACTGCAATAATTTCTGCCATCCCGACAATAACCCACTGGAACCAGTTACTCCATGCAGTCATATAGCCTGCCAATGGATGAATGTACTTATAACCAAATGTTGCAAATGAACCTGTACTTGGCTCTAAATACAGCATTTCCCCCATAGCGCGCATAATTAAAAATATGAAAATCCCTGAGATTGCATAAGCTAACATTACAGACGGACCTGTCCATTGAATTGTGCTGGCCGAACCCATGAATAGACCAACACCAATCGTACCGCCCAAAGCGATCATCTGAATATGGCGGCCTTTCAAGTCCCTATTCAAATCTTTGTTTGCCATTCCATTTCCCCCTACACTACTAATAGTCGAAATCTGATGCAAGATGCTTAATGCTCTCCCTATTTAGTATAGAAATGATATAGCAGGCTCCCACTCTTTTAAATCTATCTTAAAGCTGCCTCTTAAAATCATTCTTCACTTTTAATTTAAGCATTCCTGACAGTTAGAAAGGTTCTAGTTATTAAGTATCATATGAACTTAGAAGCATAGCTTTATCCTAATCAACCTATTTCCGAATAATTAATACGAGGTTGTTCAATTGAGTCAGTTAGAAAGCGCTTTCTTTTTATTGGTTATTGAAAGTTAAACGTTTAAAATACATCTGAATTAAGAAACTCGAATAAAAGAGTTTTACAACTCTTTTATTCGGCTAGCAGGTTTATTTATGCGGTTACTAAAAGTGACCTTAATTTCAGTTTCACCAACATGTCATTCGTCATTTTCTCCAAATCATATTCCGCCTTAAATCCCCACTCTTCCTTTGCACAAGTTGAATCTATTGTATTTGGCCAACTATCGGCAATGGATTGTCTTACAGGATCGACGTCATAATTCATGACAAATTCCGGAATATGCCTTTTTATCTCAGCTGCAATTTGCTCCGGATCAAAGCTCATGGCAGACACATTGAAAGAATTCCGATGTTTTAATTTTGAAGCATCTGCCTCCATTAGTGTAATGATGGCAGCTAAAGCATCAGGCATATACATCATATCCATATACGTTCCCTTATCAATGTAAGAAGTATATCGCTTGTTTTTAATCGCTTCATAGTATATTTCAACTGCATAGTCGGTAGTTCCACCGCCAGGAGGGGTGACATACGAAATCAGTCCCGGGAATCGGAGTCCTCTCGTATCAACCCCAAATTTATGATGATAATAATCACATAATAACTCTCCGGATACTTTATTCACTCCGTACATCGTATTCGGCCGTTGAATCGTGTCTTGCTGTGTCCAATCTTTAGGAGTGGTTGGACCAAACGCACCAATAGAACTAGGTGTGAATAACTGGCAATCGAGTTCTCGTGCCGATTCCAAAGCATTGACCAATCCGCCCATGTTTAAATGCCAAGCTAAAAGAGGTTTCTTTTCGGCTGTTGCTGACAATAAAGCAGCTAAATGTATAATCGTATCCACTTCATGTTTTTTTGCCAGATTAAACATTGCTTTTTCATCAGTAACATCTAAAATCTCAAATGGGCCTGATTGGGTAACATCGCTGTCCGTTTTACGAATATCTGTTGCAACTATATTGTCAGATCCATAGATTTCTCTCATTTTCAGTGTCAGTTCTGAACCAATTTGACCTAAAGCACCCGTTACTAAGACCTTTTTCATCAAAAATCCCTCCCCCTTTTTCTCTTTGCAGCAAGCAATGTTCTTAAATGATCGACATTTCTTTTCCTACTTTTTCATAAATCGCTAATGCACGATCCAGCATCTCTTTTGTATGGGCAGCAGTCGGCATATTCCGCACTCTTCCTGTTCCCTTTGGAACGGTAGGAAATACGATGGATTTAGCATATACGCCTTCTTCATTCAGCCTCTTTGAGAATTGCTGCGTTTTTGCTTCATCGCCTATAATGCAAGGCGTAATCGGTGTTTCGCTCGCTCCGATATCAAACCCTAATTCTTTTAGGCCTTTTTTTAAGTAATCACTGCTTTCCCACAGCTTATTTTGAAGATCTGAGCTATTCATCAAAATATCAATGGCCTCTATACTAGCTGCTACAGCTCCCGGTGTGACAGCCGTTGAAAATAAAAATGGACGACTTCTCACTTTTAACCAATCAATTAAATCTTTCTTTCCTGCTACATAGCCTCCTACAACACCAATGGCTTTGGATAATGTTCCAATTTGGAAATCCACTTTATCCGATAACCCGAAATGTTTTACTGTTCCTGCACCATTACCTAATACACCCGAACCGTGTGCATCATCAACATAAGTAATTAAATCAAACTCTTCTGCAATCTCCACAATTTCAGGAAGCTTGGCAATGTCCCCATCCATCGAGAAAACTCCATCGGTAATAATCATGACTTTGTTATATAATCCGGACTCTTTTGCTTGACGCGCTTTTGTTCGTAAATCGTCCATGTCGGAATGGATAAATGGAATAATCTTTGCTTTAGATAATCGGCATCCATCAATGATGGAAGCATGATTCAGTTCATCTGAAAGAATGGCATCGTGTTTATCCATCACTCCTGAAATGGCAGCCATATTACAATTAAAGCCCGATTGATAAGCAATGGCCGCTTCTGTATGTTTAAATTCAGCAAGCTTTTCTTCTAATTTAACATGAATATCTAATGTTCCGTTGATCGTACGAACGGCACCGGCTCCGACTCCATATGTTTTCGTTGCTTCTATGCAAGCCTCTATCAATCGTCGATCTGTTGCTAAACCTAAATAGTTATTTGATGATAAATTAATTAATTCTCTGCCTGCAATGGTGATTACCGGACCATTTGGACCTTCTACCGGATCTATAACGTTGTAAAGTCCTTTTTCTTTTAAATCCTCCAAATTTTCTTTCAAAAATCGATTTAATATTTCACTTGACATTTAATATACCTCCTCATTGATGATTGGAATAAATGCAGGAATTTTATATGTTTTACCCCTATTTCAAGATAAGTGAATTTGACTAACTTTTCTAAAAATACATGTGTCCTCTCTAAAAACACACACGAAAGTAGCCTAAATCCTTTTATACTAATAGTTATAACAATCATAATAATAGAAATTTTTAACGTTGTCCATATTGTACGGACAAAAAAATCGGAATTTTTGTAGTTTTACAATAAAATCCGTTAAAAAAGGCGTTCTAATCGATGTAATTTCGAGGAGAATATCATCAATTTTCAAAGGAGACCGATGTTTTATCTTCTGGTTTTTGGAGACCTTAATAAATAACCACAAATAAGGAGGGAGTATAGTGAAAACAGAAGATGAAAAAACCTCAGAAGGCTTAAATGAAATCTTTGAAATCATCAATGCAAAAGGTGACATAGGAGAAATAAAAGAAATCGTCCAAAAATCTGATGAAGAGGAAAATAGAGAAAAGGATTAATTATCCTCTTTTATCTGTTTTATATTGCTCTAATGAATAGTTGGAGTTCATTACAACATAAAGGGTCCATTCACCCTTGGACTAAACGGACCCTTAGTTCATAAAAAAAAGTTATGCACATTATCTGGAGGAAAGTCTGAAGAATAAGGATTTCCCCTATTTCCTCCTTCCTTTATCCACAACTTGTGCACAATTTTATTAAATTGAAAAAATGAAGTCAGCCCCTTTCAATGATGACGACTTCAAATGTACATTATGGGTTTACCTTTTTCATCCTGTGGAGTAAAGAATCATCTAAATGTTCATTCTCCCATATTACAAAATCCCTCAAATAATAGGTCAAATATTGACCATAATGATTATTGGTTTTAAAAAAACAACTAATCTACCTAGTAAACTCCTTTGAGGATTCTAACCATCAGTAGCACCGATAAGGCAGCATATATACCCCAGGCTACTTGAAAGAGTAGTAAAGGGAAGAGTGTAATTTGTACAAGAAGAAGCAAGTCCTTCCATCCTAAAGGGGCTTTCGCAAAAGGTGTACTTAAGCCGAAATTGAGTAAATAGTGAGAGGCAGAAGTGTTGATTTACATTTCTGCCTCTTCAATTTTTTCGCTATTTTACTTAAGGACTTATGAGATTATTAGGCTTTAGTAATCTAACTACAATGTTTTTTAAGCTGAAATAAAAAGATAAACTATCCCATTTATAAAGAAAAGAATACCATAAAAAACCCCAAAAATACCGGCACCAAATCCACCTGGATCAAATTTACCTGCGAATTCTAACGTAACATAGAAGACTATTGGAGATAATAGCAACATTAAAATACCAAATCGTGTCATTCTCTTTTTGCTATCTTTGGATAGAAAATAAACTAAGACGTTCGTTATCACAAAAATCAATAACCCTAATAATATAATTTTAAAAACATCCATTCAATCAACTCCTCTTTATAAGCATACATAAAATTGGGATATTTTAGCTTTACATTTCTTGTTCTAACTACTATTCTAATACTCATTCACCACCTTCTCCATACCAAAAATCTCTTGCCATTTATTCATTCTATAAAGTTTCTATTTTGCACAACAAAATAAGCGTGCTATTGCTCTTCTCTGATTCATGAAAGGCTATTCCACAATAGAAAAAATAGAATTTAAATGACAGGCAACAACATCGATGGGCTCTCTCTTTTAAAAGTTATTCAACTTGCGCTTAATGAAGGAATGTTGATTTAACAACCTGGAAGTCGACTGAGAGTATGGTGTGTTTGTTATATGTCAGGTTCCATTTATAACATGACGATTAGTTGAGAAGGCTTAAATCTCCGTAATTAGAGGTGTATATAAGTTTATTCTTTATAAAAATGACTAAAATAGTTTGATTTTTCATAATTATAAAATCTAAGCATTTCATAATTTCACAATGCTGCTAAGGAAAAGACTAGTCCTTTCCTAAGTTCAAAATCTGACTTTAAAAATTGTTAGGATTTTTAGTTTTTGTAGTTTTTTTGTTCTAGGTAATAATCTTACTTAAAAAAGAGAAAAGGTTTGGTATTATCCCCTACTGGTAGACAAAGAAAAAAGAGAGCATGATAAAATGTTCTTAACCGTCTATCTGTGAGGGGATTTTTCTATGGCGAAAAAGGGGCAAACGTTTCAAACTTACACAGAAGAATTAAAGCGAGAAGTCGTTGGTTGAAGTTGGAGGTAGGCTGGTCCTATCGCAGTTTCGTGAGCGATTTGGTATCAAATGTGATGCGCAAATAGCGAATTGGGTAAAGAAAGTGATTCTTTTGAAGACCAACGTGGTGTATGGAACCGGAAGAATTTTTCTAGTGTCGAAGAAGAATGGCTTACCTGAAAGCGTAGACTATTAAAAAAAGCCTCAACGTTTCGATCCTATATAGCACGTACACCAGAATTTCATGCCTACTTTGTAGAGGACAAGCGTATTCCTTCTCTAAAAGGAACTGTTCGTTATGAAACTCCTCCGGGTAAACAAGCTCAATTAGATTGGAAAGAGAATATTCTTTATGAGACAAAGGATGGTGAAAGTGTAGAAAAAACTGTGGCTGCACTTATTCTTTCTACTTCGAGAACACGTGTTTTTCATATGAGTCTATCAAAATCACAAAGGACTTTATTTTCTTTTTTAACGGTAGAACGTATGGCGGTGTAGAAATCCTTACGAATAATATGAAGACCTTCATGGATGAGGCTAGAACAGAACATTATGCAGGTAAAATGAATGGGAAGTTTGAACAATTTGCGAAAGACTTTGGCTTTAAAGTAAAAGCATATATTGCTGGATGCCCAAGAACACCAGGGAAAATCGAAACGACAATGAAGTTGTAAGATGAGATTCATTCATATCAAGGTCAGTTAATAATCGAGGAGTTGCCTCAGTTTATACAAGATTTAGCCAACCGAGTGATTCATCAGATTCACCAGGGAACGGGAAGAATTCTGATTATTGAATTTTAAAAAACAAAGGAACCACTTACTCCAGCTACCAACTGAAAAAGTAAGAGATTCCTATCTTATCAAGCATACCCTTGTTAAAAGTCAATGCATCCAACATGATCTCCTATAAATCAAATCACTATTCATACCACCAGAATATCAAAGAAAGAAAGTAGGTTTACAGGTATATGATGACAACTTATGGATTTATTTTAACATGAAACTCATTGCACAACAGCCAAGCTAAATTATAAAGAAGAGCATTATAAAGCAAGTTTACTTATTTCATCATCAAATTACCCTGAAATGGATAATATAACCAAACCCAATTTAGCAACAATTGGAGATGTGTATAAGGAGTGAATTCTACACCAAAGAGTATCTAAAAATTAAAGCGTAAAACATCAGATTAGTGTTGACATTTATACTCTAACGAAACAGTGCCCCATAATCTTTAGACTAAATCAGATTTCCATGCTCCATCGATTCTTTTCGGTTTCTTTCATCTGTTTTTCCGTTTTCTCGGGATGGACAGTACGGAATTTATGATGATCAGCAGGGATGATTTCAATCATCTTCTCAATCATGTCTTCCGGATCGAATTGGTTCTTTAATCCCTCTTCTTGCTTTTTCATATCCTCTGCTCTTGTAAAATTCCTGGCTTCATCAAACCACTTCCATTTTTCCACTGCTGCCCTGTCATTAAAACCGGTATCGTAGGCACCAGGATTGATAGTCGCAACCTGCACCCCAAATTTCTCAAGCTCATCCTTCAAGGTTAAAGCAATTCCCTCGATGGCATGTTTGGTTGCCGCATAGGGACCGCCATATGGTGTCGTGATGATCCCAGCCATTGAACTCAAAAACACGATTTTCCCGCTTCCTTTTTTGACCAGCTTTCTTGCAGCATGCTGAACGGTTTCAAGTGTAGCGAATACATTCACTTCGAAAAGCGCCCTGAATCGGTCCATCGGCATTTCCCCGAGCGGTCCGCCCTCATTGATCGCGGCATTTGCCACAAACACATCAAAGTCTTGGTTATCAATCAAAGCTCGATCACGTGCGTTTGTAATATCCAATTTGAATACGTCCATATCCAAGCCCTGTTCCTGCGCTTCCCTCATTAGATCCGTTTTCTGAGAAGTAATTTCCGTTGTGGCAATTACCCGGTGACCCCTTTTTGCAAGTCCGAGTGCGGCGCCTCTTCCAAGCCCGCTACCCGCGCCAGTAATGAAAATTGTTTTGGCCATCTTCCATTCCTCCTATCAAAGTTCTCTACTGCTTCTTTTTCCCATAAACGAATGACATAAACACGCGTTTATCCGTTCTCTTAAGGGGAAAATAATATATATCACCCTAATTCCTGCATCTATTATCCTGATATGAGCAATAATTAACAAGAAAAGATACCCCCAAGAAAGAAGGAGAATGGCTATGAATTATAAAAATATCATGATTGCCGGCAGCGGTGTTTTAGGAAGTCAGATCGCATTTCAAACCGCATTCAAAGGATTCAACGTTTCTGTATATGACATCAATGATGAAGCATTAGAGCGTGCAAAAGATAGGATCACTAATTTAAAGCCATACTATAAAGAAGACATAGGCGCTACGGAGGAAGATCTCAATACTGCTTATGATCGTATTTCTTTCAGCAGTGATTTATCTACGGCAGTTGCTGAAGCTGATCTTGTGATTGAAGCGATTCCGGAAGTGGTTCAAATCAAAACGGATTTTTACACGGAATTAGGAAGACTGGCTCCCGAAAAAACAATTTTCGCAACGAACTCTTCGACATTATTACCAAGCCAATTTGCCGAAGCGACTGGCCGGCCAAAAAAATTCCTGGCTTTACACTTTGCTAATGAAATCTGGAAAAACAATACAGCGGAAGTCATGCAACACCCTGGAACGGATAGTAAAGTGTTTGATGAAGTGATTGATTTTGCTAAATCAATTGGAATGGTTCCTCTGCCGTTACATAAAGAGCAGCCAGGTTATATTTTGAATTCATTACTGGTTCCACTTTTGGATGCGGCCCAAATGCTTCTATTGAAAGAAGTGGCTGATACAGAGACCATTGATAAAACGTGGATGATCGCCACGGGAGCACCACTTGGTCCTTTCGCTATATTAGACGTGGTCGGAATCAATACCGCTTATAATATTTCACTGGCAAAAGCGAAAGCGACAGGCGACCAGCAATTTGAAAAATTGGCTAACTTATTGAAAACGGAGTATATCGATAAAGGAAAAATCGGAAGGGAATCAGGAGAAGGTTTTTATAAATATCCCAATCCCCAATTTGCCAAACCGGACTTTTTACAAGGATAATGAAAAACAGGAGATGTCATTGAAACATCTCCTGTTTTTCATTCAAAAAAGACCCCGAAATCAGGGTCAATTAATGATGTGCATGATTAAAATAGTGATTTTTTGCTTGAACCTTATCCCCTATATTTATAAGCTAACCCTTTTAAGAAATTCCTGGCGAATTTATCCCCGCACTCTTTATAATTTCTATGACCAACTTTTCTTAATATGGCGCTTAATTCTCCTTTGGTTATCATGACTCCTGCTTCCTCCAAGATATCAATCATATCCTCGCTTGTTAATGTCAGCGCGATTTTCATTTTCTTTAGCAGTATATTATTCATGCTTTCCTTATTCTTTGCAGTAGATGCCGGGTTTTCTGGCTGGCCGGGTTTTGGTTCTTGTTTCCCTCTTTTAAAAATGATCAAGCCATTTAAAAATGACTCCAACATCGTATTGTTACATTTTATACCTTCATCATCCATATCATCTTCTTCGTATTCATCATAGAAACCATCTTTCGGCTTTGTGAGCATCTGCATGACTTCTTCTCTTGTCACTTCAATATCCCCGAGTTTAAATATCTCTACCATATCTTTATTTTTTATATCCAGCGCATATCTTAATCGAATTAATATATCATGATTATGCATTCATAAACCTCCTGTATATTTTTCTTTTTTCACAGTACCTTCATTATTTCACAAATGGATGGGAATAAACGCAGCTGAAAATCCTGGAACCCTTTACGGATTCCCGGATCCATCTGCCTATTATTTTCTTTTCAGTTTCGTGACCATTTCCACGAGTGCAGAGTTTATTACATTTTTCTTTCAGAAAACAGACTTTATAGTGATTCATTTTTTCTCTTTTGAGAATTACATCATTTCACTGTCCCTGTCCCATCAACATTCTTTTCCAAAGTTATCAAGCAATGCACGCACTTCATCTGTTGATTTCGTGTTCATTAATTGATTTCTTAACTCACCAGCTCCACGGAATCCTTTGACATAAATTTTGAAAAAGCGATGAAGCCCTGTGATTGAACGTGGCAGTACTTCCGCATATTGATCTTGAAGATCAAGCTGCAGTCTTAAAAGATCAAGGTATTCTTTACTGCTATGCTCTTTTGGCTCTTTTTCAAAGGCAAAAGGATTTTTAAAAATACCTCGCCCGATCATAACGCCATCAATACCATATTGTTCAGCAAGCTGCAGCCCAGTTTGACGGTCAGGAATGTCTCCATTGATTGTTAGTAGCGTATTTGGTGCGATACTGTCACGTAATTTTTTGATTTCCGGAATTAGCTCCCAATGCGCATCTACTTGGCTCATTTCCTTTCTTGTACGTAAATGAATAGAAAGGTTCGCAACATCCTGTTTTAAAATATGCTTTAGCCACTCCTCCCACTCATTTACATCATTATAGCCAAGTCGTGTTTTCACGCTGACAGGCAGTCCGCCCGCTTTTGCTGCTTGAATAAGTTCTGCCGCAACGTCTGGACGCAGAATAAGGCCACTACCTTTCCCTCTCGATGCCACATTCGGCACAGGGCAGCCCATATTAATATCGATGCCTTTAAATCCTAGTTCTGCCATGCCAATACTCATTTGCCGGAAATATTCGGGATTATCCCCCCAAATATGTGCCACCATTGGCTGTTCATCTTCTGTAAAAGTCAAACGGCCACGCACACTTTTCATGCCCTCTGGATGACAATAGCTATCAGAGTTTGTAAACTCTGTGAAAAATACATCCGGTCGACCGGCTTCACTTACTACGTGGCGAAAAACAACATCTGTCACATCTTCCATTGGTGCAAGTACAAAAAATGGACGTGGTAAATCACGCCAAAAATTATCTATCATTTCAAACTCAAATCCTTTCACTATGGATACAACTTCAAACTCTCGGTCAAAAAATTTTTACACTTATATCATGCTTAATAACTTATTATCAAACACAAGTACATTTGGACATTTATAATTTGTGAAAAACTATTGTGAAAATCGGCATGTTTATTTTAACGAAAATCGGTCCTGAATGGTATTGGTTGAAAGAATGTGAAAACAAAAATTATGCGGTTGATATTGGTAAAAAGTTAAAGGATATCTTTATACTAAATGATTTAACACCACAAATTCTCCATTCATTAGTTGAAAAGATTACTTGTACTTCAACTGGCGATATTCATATCCAATATAAATTTGTTAATCCGTTACAAATAGAATAAGGAAAAGGCAACTCCCGTATAGGGTTAGTTGCCTTCTTTTAAAATGAGTTGCGATACACACTCCACATGGCTCGTCTGCGGGAACATATCCACAGGCTGCATGGATTCTACTTCGTATAATGCGCTCAATTCTTGAAGGTCCTTCGCCAATGTAGACGGATTGCAAGATACGTACACTATGGTTTTCGGTTTAACTTTCAAGATGGTCTGCAGTAAGGATTGGTCACAGCCGGATCTTGGTGGATCGACGACCAGCACGTCCGGTTTCCAGCCTTCTTTGTTCCAGCGTGGTAGGATATTCTCGGCTTTGCCTGTTTCATAATGCATGTTGGTGCGTTTGTGTCTGATGGCATTTTTCTTGGCGTCTTCAATGGATTCTTTGATGACGTCCATTCCGCGAACCTCTTTTGCATCTTCAGACAGCCAAAGTCCGATAGTGCCTACACCGCAATAAGCATCTACGACTTTTTCGGTGCCGGTTAGGGCTGCCGCTTTTTTCACTTCGTCATACATGCGGACTGTTTGGACCGGATTAAGTTGGAAGAAAGTACGGGCCGATAGTTCGTATGATAGGTCACCCAATGTTTCGTTGATGACTTTTTCGCCTGCAAGGTGAATCGTCTTTTCGCCAAAAATAAGTGATGTGTTTTGATTATTAATATTTTGAACGACTGATTTCACTTCCGGCAGTTGGTCACGAATTTGTTTAAGCAACTGATCTTTTTGTGGAATTTCCTCCGCTCCTGTAACAAGGACAACCTGCACTTCACCTGTTTCAAAGCCGACCCGTGTTATTACCGTACGGATTACACCTTTTCTTTTTCTTTCATTATAAATCGAGATGTTCAGATTCTTTAGTATCTTTTTCACTGTACGAGTTACTTTATTGGTTGCCTTATGCTGTACAAGGCAGTTGGGAATATCGATCAAGTTATGGGAGTTTAAGCCGTAAAGACCAGCAATCAATTTGCCATCTTTCTGACCGACTTGGTACTGACTTTTGTTGCGGTAGTTCCAAGGATCTTCCATGCCGATCGTTTCTTTTATATTTAATGAAGAAATCGGGAATTTCGTATGACGTTCCATCGCTTGAATGACGATATCACGTTTTTCAATAAGCTGCTGGTCATAGCTTAAATGCTGTAGTTGACAGCCACCACATTCTGCGTAGATGGGACATGGCGCAGCAATGCGGTGTGGCGATTCTTTCCGGATGGTTTTTATTTTTGCTTCAGAAAAGTTCGGCTGGACTTTCGTTATTAAAGCTACTATTTCTTCACCTGGTAATGCTCCTGGGACGAAGACGACTTTCTTTTTGAAATAACCGACTCCCTCCCCGTTAATGCCAAGCCGTTTAATGGTAAGGGGAAGCGTTTGATCCACTTCTAGTTTTGTATCTTGAATGTTTGTCATTTCTTTTCACTCCGTTTTTCAATGCTTCTCCACAAATAGAGGGAAGCGTAGCTTAGATATGGAGCCCATTTCACACTATAGGTTTCCATTTCTTCTTGGGTTGGCTTTTGCGGTAAGCCATATAATATTTTCAAGGCATTTTGAATGCCAATATCGGCTTTGGGAAACAGATTCGGTCGGCCCAAACCAAAAAGCAGGAAGTTTTCAGCCGTCCATCTACCGATACCGCGTATTTTTATTAGTGTATCCATAACCTCTTGATCGGATAGCTTTTCCATTATATCAAGATTGAGATGGCCCTGAATGATTTGCTCGGAAAGTCCGATGACGTATTCCGCTTTTCGGCCACTGAATTGAATGGCTCTTAATTGCTCGACTTGAAGTTGGGCAGTTGTTTCCGGTGTCGGATAAAACCAGGCACCTTCTATCTGGTATCCGAATGTTTTAACGAATCGTTCCGTGAGCGTATGTGCAAAAGATAAGTTCAATTGCTGATGTATGATGCATTTGACGAGGCAACTGTAGTAATCGAAGTCCAAGACTATGGCTGTACCGCGGTGCTCTTCGAAAATTTCACGCAAATCGGATTCCTGGAAATGCCGGGAAACGCCTTCTAATGGCTGGTGCCAATGTAAAATCTTTTTTAACCGTTCGATAGCTTTAGACTTGTACGCCTCTGAATGACCTTTAATGATAAAGGAGGGTTCTTCGATATTTCCTATTGCCTGAACCTGCAAAACGATTGGTTCTTTTTCTATATATAGAGGAACTTTTACCGTTCTGTTTGTAAAATCAACTACCTGAAGCGGGTCTAACGATAATCGTTCGAGAACAAGATCGAAATTATAAGGTCCTTGAACCTGTAATTTTTCTGTCCACACAAGCGATCCATCCTTTAGCAGTTTTCCACGTATTATAGCATGTTTCCTGAAATATTACTTGAAATTGAGGAGAATGGATAAAAGCAGGACCTGAATTATCACTACAGGACCCGCTTTTTATTTTAATAAAGCATTCGGTTTGGCAATTGTTTCTCAATCATTAAATCATCAAGGCTACTGAATTTATACCCCTGTTTTTCAAGATCCGTCAGAATCGAGTCGAGTGCTTCCGCATTATCTTTTGACACGGTGTGCAGTAATAATATCGCCCCGGGATGAATCTGCTTAAGTACTTCATCGTGAGCGAACGCGGCACCCTTTTGTTGGTCAACAATCCAGTCTTTATATGCAAGCGACCAGAAAATGTGGTAATATCCTTCTTTTTGTGCGACTTTCATTGTTCTCTCATTGAATACACCACGCGGCGGCCTTAGATAATTCATCCCCTGTTGACCGGTTAATTTTTCCGTCGCTTTTTTAACCCTCTCCAGTTCAGTGCGAATTACATCATCCGTCACACTGGTCATATCAGGATGGTTCCAAGAATGATTTCCGACGATATGTCCTTCATTCGCCATACGGACAACGAGCTCAGGTGCCGTTTTTAAATAATGACCCGTGACGAAAAAAGCCCCAGGAGCCTTATGTTTCTTTAGAACATCCAGAATCTGCGCCGTGTAGCCATTTTCATAACCGTTATCAAACGTTAAGTATATATCTTTTTTCTTTGTATCCCCTTTATAAATCGCCTCATATTTAGGCAGCATCTCATTGAAGTTTTTACCAGCATCGGCAGGTGTCCCATTTTTCCCTTTATTGAAGCCCCAGTTATAGGATTCTGCAAAAGCTGGACCTGCCAAAGAGCATATCAAGCATATAAAAGCGGATAAAATCACGATTTTTTTCATTAGAATATCCCCCATGTTCTTTTTTCTTAGTGTTTGGAACATAGAGATTTATATGCATGATATTGTATGGGTCGAATTAACAGGTTGGAGGATGATTTCTGTTGCTCTAGGTCGAATTATAACCTTAACCCCACACAAAAAAAGGCCTTTCCTCCGAAAAGGATTGGCCCCTCTGTTTGTTTATCCTTTAAATAGCGCCTGTGCCGCCTTCCAAATAATAGTGATGGCGAAAATGAGAACGATTACAATTCCGATTACGTCTAGGAATGTTTCAAGACCGGAGAAAATCGTGTTTGCCACAGGGAGTTGAATGAAAGCAAAACCGGATAACATGGCGATAAAGAATAAGAAGTAGCTATTCTGCATGAAAATCCCCCCTTTCTCTTCTAATATATGTACGGCCGTTCCAAAAGATTGTACTTATATGAGGTAATTATCGCCTTTTTTTTCATATACATTAAAAAAGGGGGGGATGAAATGCTGGAATGGGTTATCACGTTAGGCTTTGTTGGATGTCTTGGTTTAGGTGGTGGAGTGTTTATTCATTTTGTGAAAAATGGATTGAATTTAGAGGATTCATCGAAGATCGATCCACTTCCGGAAATAGACGAGTAAGATATGCAAAAGACGCTCAACCGATTGGTGAGCGTCTTTTACCATACATTATTTAAATACTGGTTCTTTGAATTGTGCTAATTTTTCCAATGAAGATTGCTGAACATCTTTATGGAGGCTGTTTCCATGTGAATCCATGGTAACAACTGCTGTAAATCCTTCAACATTCAAATGCCACATTGCTTCTGGAATACCAAATTCAGTGAAGTTCACACCTTCGACGGATTTGATGCAGTCTGCATAATATTGAGCTGCCCCACCGATTGCGTTTAGATAAACGCCGCCGTGTTCACTTAGTGCTTCTAATGTTTTCGGTCCCATTCCGCCTTTACCGATGACTGCACGGATGCCGAATCGTTTCATGATATCGCCTTGGTATGGTTCTTCACGAATACTTGTTGTTGGTCCCGCAGCCTTCACATGCCATTTACCTTCTTCATCCTTCAACATAACTGGGCCACAGTGATAAATGACTTGTCCATCTAGGTCGATTGGTGCAGGATTTTCAGATAAGTGCTTATGGATAGCGTCACGGCCCGTATATATCCTGCCGTTAATATGAACTACGTCACCAACTTTTAATTCACGGATTTGTTCTTCCGTGATCGGTGCTTGTAGGGTGATTTCACGGGAAGCTACAACGTCAGATTCTACAGCGGTTGCCACTTCTTCCTTCGCTGCTTTTTCTTCTTCTAGAGCAAAGTCGATTTTCTCGCCTTCTTGGTATAACCACTCATTGATTTCGCCTGTTTCTGGATTCACTTTCACACCTAAACGGCGGAAAGCCCAGCAGTTGTAAGCAACGGAGACGAAAAAGCTTGCAGGGATACGGTGCATGACACCGATTTTACATCCAAGCAGTGTGGTTTCGCCGCCAAATCCCATCGTGCCGATTCCCAATTCATTAGCTGTCTTCATGATGTAATCTTCAAGATTACGAAGGTCTTCATTCGGATTCACATCTTCATTACTGCGGAAAAGTTGAGCCTTAGCCAGATCATATCCGGATGAACGGTCCCCTCCAATACCGACGCCGATGAAGCCGGCACTGCATCCCTGTCCTTGTGCTTGGTAGACAGAGTGAAGGACACATTTACGGATTCCGTCCAAATCACGGCCCGCTTTCCCCAATCCTTCAAGCTCCATAGGCAGACTGTATTGAATGTTTTTATTTTCACATCCGCCGCCTTTTAAGATGAGACGAACATCAATGTAGTCTTTTTCCCATTGATCGAATTTCATGACAGGAAGACCTTCCCCAAGGTTATCCCCGCTATTTTCACCCGATAAAGAATCAACTGCGTTTGGACGAAGTTTTCCGCCTTTTGTCGCTAAAATGATTGCATTTCGGATTGCGTCTTTTATTTCAAGTTGGTTCACGCCAACTGGAGTTTTAATTTTGAAAGTCGGCAGACCAGTATCCTGACAAATCGGTGATACATTGTCGTCAGCCATTGTAATATTATTCGTGATGGTGGCCAAGCTCAACGCTGAACGAGTGCCTGCATTTTCACGTTTTTTTGCGCTTTTGACCGCACGACGAACATCCTTTGGAAGATTCGTTGAAGTTTCAACGATAAGACTGTACATACTTTCTTGGAATTTTTGAATATCCAAATTTCTCTTCCCCCTCTTATTTCCCCTAGATTTATTCATTTTCCTGCTTCTCTATAAAGAGCGAATGATACAACACCCGTTTTATTATACATCTAACATAATCTTTCGAAAACAAGTAATTATTTTTCTTAATGAAAAGCAATTTGGAGAGAAATGATCAAAGCGCCTTAAATAGCCCATGAGCCAAATTTCCATTACCAATCATTCCCAAGGTGAAGATTTGAGATTAAAAAGGGATGACGCAGGTTGCTCGTCATCCCTTCATGAATATTAAAATTGAAAAAATCATACTATCGAAACAGATATTATTCTTCGCGGGTTTTGAATTGCTCAACTTTGCCTTCCAAATCATCTATCATGCCGATTAAGCGGTCTATATCTTCCAATTCAGTATTTTCCGGTTCGATATGATCAAGAACCTCCATGAACATCGTGAGGCGTTCTTTTAAGTATGTTAATTGTTCGTTTTTACCTGTAATGGATTTTCCCATGAGGCACTCTCCTTCCGTTCTTCTTTTCATCGTAACGAAATCTGCTTGAAAGTGCAATGGCAAGCTAAAATGCAGCTCTCCGCCATTTGACAATTTTTGTCCCCATTGTTCATAATGGGTTAGTGCATTATTACGTAAGGAGTTTTAAACATGTCAATAATCAAGCAAGATCTTTTAACACCAATTACACCCAAGTATGATCCTTGGGAAGCATATATGGACGTTGAACAATATGGAAAACTCTGCTTGACCAATGTGGAGTTCACTACCACCACCCTTTGCAATATGCGTTGCGAGCATTGTGCTGTCGGTTACACACTTCAGCCCAAGGATCCGGATGCTCTGCCTCTGGAATTACTGATTCAGCGCCTTGATGAGATTCCTTTGCTTCGCTCGCTTAGCATCACTGGCGGGGAACCGATGTTATCTAGGAAACAAGTGAAGAATTATGTTTTACCTTTATTGAAATATGCCCGTAGCCGTGGGGTCCGCACACAAATCAATTCCAATTTGACCCTTGATTTGGAACGTTATGAGGAAATCATTCCTTATTTGGATGTCCTGCACATTTCCCATAACTGGGGAACGATCGATGAATTCATTGATATAGGCTTCGCCATGATGGACCGAAAACCAACACGGGAACAGCGAAAGAAGTTATTTGATAAAATGATCGAAAATTCCCGTGCCCTGACAAAAGCTGGTGTGCTGGTTTCTGCAGAAACGATGCTTAACAAACGCACATTGCCTCATCTTGAGCATATTCACAGACAAATCGTCGATGAAATGGGATGCCAAAGACATGAAATTCATCCGATGTATCCAAGCGATTTCGCTTCTGCACTTGAAACGTTATCATTGGAAAATATGCGTGAAGCGATTCATCATTTGCTTGATATCCGTGATGAAAATGTTTGGATGCTTTTTGGTACCCTGCCATTCTATCCTTGCAATAACGCTAAAGAGGATATAGAGCTGCTTCAACGCCTTTATGGTTCACATAAAGTTACGGTTCGAAATGACCCTGATGGACGATCCAGGTTGAACGTCAATATTTTCACCGGGGAAGTGATCGTGACCGATTTCGGGGACGCACCTACATTGGGAAATATCATTGATTCGCCATTGACCGAATCGTACGACACATGGATGAATTCGAAACTGGCCAATGAATTGAACTGCCACTGCCCGGCAGTCAAATGTCTAGGCCCGAATGTTCTCGTCAAAAATGCATACTACCCGATGGAAGACTTCAGGATCAGGAAGTCTTCCATCTGAAGAAAAAACTCGCCAATCCGGCGAGTTTTTTCATTTTACCTGGGTTGCTGCGAGACTGTAAAGCTGAAGGAAACGTGGTCCTGAACCGGTATCCATGCCCCGATGCCTTGGGAAGTGATGTTCTTGATCGTAATGGTTCTCTTATTTCCTTTTAGGTTCAAATATACTTCCCCATATGTGACCTTGCCTTTTTCATTGACGGCGGAAGCATAACTGGATAAGTAACCAATCCTATTTGAAGCAACATTGTATACCTCATCTTTTTTCGTACCAGCTCCGATGATCGTTTCGAAAGCCAATGGCAAATTGGTTTTTTCTGTAGCTTTTAACAACATCATCTTTTGAACATCCTCAGCTTTAGGGATTTTCGCGGTCAGACCGCCGCTCACTGCCTTCTGACTCTCCTGGATGTAACGGATCCTATATGGAACTTCACCACCGCGATTATCATAGTAATTCATATTGATTTTCTGGTACTCCCAGTTTGGGGCCGTTTCCGATGACTCGTAATTCAATGCCCAATGGCCAAGGTATATGGTCGCCCTGTAACCAAAAGCAAGCGGAGCCTTTGCAATTGCTGATTCATTCAACATATGAATGAGTTCTGGATTTTCAATCTTTATATCCGACGAATCGATCAATTGTTCGGCAAACTTACTCGGCTGCAGCATCGGAAGATCCTGAGTCGGGTTCGGATACGTATTCTCCTTTGCAATATTCAATACGGAAGGCGGAATCTTTACCTTATTCGGAGTTGCTTTATCTCCTGGTTTATTGGCTGCAAAACTTACATTCGCCTGAATGAAGGCAATTAGGGCAATCATCGTAATAAGAATAATTCTTTTCATGCTGTCGCACTCCTTTTGAGGGGTTCAATCATTTTGTTTATAGATTTTGTTTTTAGCCAACATTCTATACATTTCATTCCGATGTCGAATTTGCAATATATTTATAAAGTTCAGAATATTTACTTTTCTGCTGAAATCGGTTATACTTAATTTACATTATAAAAAGGAGGCGAAATCGTTCATACCTATTACAATTCCAGGAGGTATGCTTATCGAACAATCCATGACACCCTTTTAAAGGATGACAGAAAACGAATTCGCCTATACTTAAATCTGATGTAAAAGGATGGTGTAACACTCTAGAATATTTTCTCAACTTACAAAAGCGTGATGAAAAATTTTGGATAAACTTATGAATGGTAATTTACTAATATAGAAATGACTCTGCTAAATCTAACCTGAGCAGAGTCATTTTTATTTATATAAAAGAAGACCTTCCGAAACGGAAGGCCTGCATTCTTATAATAAGTAAAATCCAATCCCCATGATGAAGTAAGCAGCCAATAGGGTAAGGCCTTCAAACCAGTTCGTTTCCCCGTCATTCGAAATCATAATCATCAGAAAGACTGCTGTAACCATTGAAATCAGTTCTGGCCATGTGAAAACAAGCGGCATATGAGTTGGATACATTAACGAAATCAGTACGAGTACAGGAGCTACGAACATCGCCACTTGAAGTGTGGAACCAACGGCAATCTCCACAGCGACATCCATTTTATTCTTATAGGCCATTATTACGGCTGATGCATGCTCTGCCGCGTTACCCACGATCGCAACGATAATGACACCGATGAATAACTCTGTCCATCCGAAGGTTTCCCCCACTTCGCTGAAGGTATGGACAAGCTTCTCCGATACGAACGCAACAGCCAAAGTAGCGACAGCAAGTATTATAATCGCCTTTTTCTTACTCCATTCCGGTTCTTCCTTTTCATGTTCCTTGGTTTTCTCCGTAGGCTGATATACCCCCCGGTGAGTAACCAATTTAAAGAATAATGCAGCAAGATATAATAAGATCAAAATGATGGAAATTCCGACACTTAACGACATCGTACTTGATTCACTCATGTTTTGTGTGAATACTTCCGGTATGACGAAGGCTACAATAACTGCAAATATTAACAGCCCGGCATTATGCCTGGCATCAAATACATTAAATTTCTGCCGTTTGTATTTGGTCCCTCCGATGAAGAACGAAAGGCCAGCCACCAACAATAAGTTCCCTAAAACGGAACCAGTCAAAGACGCCAATACAACACCAACCAGCCCCGCCTTTAATGAAAAGATGGATATGATCAATTCAACTGCATTACCAAAGGTTGCATTCAATAGACCGCCAATCCTTGGTCCCATAACAATCGCTAAACTTTCAGTCGCCCGGCCCATGAAGCCTGCAAGCGCGACGATTGTTAAGCAATATACTATGAACATGATTACGCTCGGCCAATGCAATAAAGACCCAAGGACAGATAATGGGACGCCTATCAGAACAAGCCCCAAAAATATTTTATTCACGATACTTCTCCTCACAATCCTATAGTTCTTTTCATGTAACAAAAACTATCATACATAATCTTCAGGCAATGACAAAGGAAAATTTATCATCGCTCCTCTTCTTGTAAATATTTACCCAAATCCCTATTGCTTAATCCTCTTCCTAAGATGTAACATCAAAAAGGTATACATTTCTTAGGAGACATAATTTTATGAAAAATAAACTGCTTTTAAGTGTTTTAATCCTTATTGTCGGCATATCTGGTTTCTCTCAAGGGATGCTTCTGCCGATCATTGCCATCATTTTTGAAAATGACGGAATTAGTTCATCCTTAAACGGATTTCATGCCGCCTCCCTTTATATTGGGATTCTGTTGATTTCTCCTTTTATGGAAGCGCCACTCCGTAAATATGGGTATAAGCCATTGATATTATTTGGCGGGATAACGGTCATTCTTTCTCTTGCCTTATTTCCTGTTTGGAAATCATTCTGGTTTTGGTTCGTACTACGTTTCTTCATTGGAATCGGCGATCATACACTCCACTTTGCTACCCAAACATGGATCACTGCCATTTCACCAATAGCGAAGCGCGGAAGAAATCTCGCCATCTATGGACTTTTCTTCAGTCTTGGCTTCATGGTTGGCCCGCTAATGACGAAGCTTCTCGAGATTAATCAGTCTTTGCCTTTCATCATCACATCCATACTCAGTCTTCTTACTTGGTTAACTGTTTTCCTTATTAGAAATGAGCTTCCTGAACAGGATGAATCTGAAAACACATCATTTCTTGGCACACTTAAAAGGTTTACGAAGGTGAGCCGCATAGCTTGGGTCGCTTTTTTACTTCCGTTCACTTTCGGCGTGCTCGAAGCATCATTGAATAGCAACTTTCCAGTTTTCGCCCTGCGCTCCGGAATCGATTTAACTGCAGTATCCATCATAATTCCGGCATTTTCAGGCGGAACTCTGCTTACACAGATTCCCCTGGGTATGATCAGTGACCGCTTTGGCCGGCGAAAGACCTTGCTGACTATCCTCTTTTCGGGCTTTATCATATTTTCTCTAGCAGGGATTTATTCCTATTCAGTGCTTGGACTATTCATCTGCTTCATGCTTGGAGGTATGATGGTTGGTTCGACTTTCTCCCTGGGAATCAGTTATATGGCAGATCTGTTACCTCGAAACCTTTTACCAGCAGGAAATTTATTATGCAGTATTTTCTATAGTCTGGGCAGCATTGGCGGTCCATTCTTTGGCGGCCTTGTAATAGATCATGTACACAGTGGGAATTTTTTTCATATGATAAGTATCATGCTTTTCCTTGTCTTCATTTCATTGGCCTTTTTTAAGGAGAAAATGCCTGCATCTGTTATGTAATATAGTTTATTATCTGGCCAATTCCATTTATTATTCAATTTGCATGGTATTTACAATAGCCCTTGTACATTGAAATAAATGGAATTTTATATTTTTTACTAGATTAGAATCATTCTTCTTTATTTCTGAATAGGATATGTGGTAATATAATATTAACAAAAGGGACATCATGTTAATAAATCTCTGTATTCATTGCTGCCATCGCAATAAGATGGCAGCTTTCATATTTTATCCAGAGAAATGACGTTGATTATCTTTCTCAATTGGATATTGCACAAATGATAATCCATATCATTTATACAAAAATAGAGAAGAATGTGGGAGGGAATCTTATGACTACAGATACTAAACATTTAACCCAACCGGCTACATGCAAAACCTCTTGGTTGGAAAAGGTAAAACCTCATTTAGAACTTATTGCTGCATTATTCAGCGGTTTATTAATAGTTTTGGGCTGGGCCCTTTCAAAGAACGGAATGGAGTCCACTTCCATAGTCATATACTTAGCCTCTTTCCTGATTGGCGGTTACGCCAAGGCAAAAGAAGGCATAGAAGATACGATTGCCGACCGGGAATTGAATGTTGAGATGCTGATGATTTTCGCCGCCGTCGGTTCTGCGATCATCGGATACTGGACAGAAGGTGCCATATTAATTTTCATCTTCGCTTTAAGCGGTGCGCTTGAAACATACACGATGAATAAAAGCCATAATGAGATTTCGGCGCTTATGGACTTACAGCCAGAAGAAGCGCTGCGCATCACTAACGGATATGAAGAAACCGTATCCGTTTCCCAGTTGCTTGTCGGGGATCTGATTTTAGTGAAACCAGGTGAGAGAGTCCCTTCTGATGGAAAAATCACGGACGGCCGTACCAATATAGATGAAGCGGCCATCACTGGCGAATCCATACCAGTCAGCAAATCCTTGGATGATGAAGTTTTTGCGGGAACGGTTAATCTCCGTGGTACGATTACCGTGGAAATTACCAAACCAGCAAGCGAAACATTATTTCAAAAAATAATCACTCTCGTTCAATCCGCACAAAGCGAAAAGTCCCCTTCTCAGTTGTTCATTGAACGGTTTGAAGGGACTTATGTAAAAGTCGTATTGACAGTAGTCGGCTTGATGATGTTCGCACCACATTTCATATTGGGCTGGAGCTGGACCGAAACATTCTACAGAGCGATGATCCTGCTCGTTGTCGCTTCTCCTTGTGCCCTTGTAGCATCTATTATGCCAGCTACACTTTCTGCCATATCAAATGGTGCACGCCATGGCATATTATTTAAAGGCGGCATCCATCTTGAGAATCTAGGTAATCTGCAGGCGATTGCTCTAGATAAAACCGGAACATTGACAAAAGGTAAACCAGAGGTAACGGATGTTATCATCCGCGAAGATTTAAGCGAAGAAGATTTCTTATTTCATATTGCTTCAGTTGAAAATTATTCAAACCACCCTTTGGCAACATCAATCGTACGTTATGCTAAAACGAAATTGCAAAAGGACATCATTAAACCGGATAACATGGAAGATATCTCAGGTAATGGGGTTCAAGCTTATTTCAATGGCGTGCTTTGGCAAGTTGGAAAAGCTGATTTCGTCGGTCGCAGCGAAGCCGAACGATTCAAAAACGGCATAGCGCTGACATTGGCTGAACAAGGTAAGACAATTGTTTATGCTAAAGATGATTTAGGGATTGCTGGTATACTCACTTTGAAAGATGTCGTGCGTGAAGAAACAATCTCTGCCATCGAAGCTTTGAAAAATGAGGGGATCCATACCATCATGCTGACAGGTGATGGTGAAAAAACGGCTAAAGCGATTGCGTCGGAGAGCCATATTGATGCATATATTGCCGAATGCCTACCTGAAACCAAAGTGAATGAAGTGAAAAAGCTGAAAGAAAATTTTGGTACAGTAGCAATGGTTGGGGATGGCATCAATGATGCACCTGCACTGGCAACAGCTTCCGTCGGAATCGCAATGGGTGAAGGTACTGATGTTGCCTTGGAGACAGCTGATGTTGTTCTGATGAAGAATGACCTGCCGCGTATTGCGGAAGCCGTCAAATTATCCAAGAAGATGAATCGAATCATCAAACAAAACGTCATTTTTTCGATCTCGGTCATCATGATCCTGATAGCATCCAATTTCCTTCAATTCCTTGACCTTCCATATGGCGTCATTGGCCATGAAGGAAGCACAATCCTTGTTATACTGAATAGCTTAAGACTTTTGAGAAACTAAAATGAAAAGGAGCCTATAAGGCTCCCTTTTTTTATGTTCGTTTCATTTAGTGATATCCGTTCTTACCGTTTGCAGAACCTGAAGTTTTATGGTTCGAACCTTTATTTTTTCCTTTTTGCTTTGTGCTGCCATCCTTTTTACTCATGAAAGAACTCCTCCTCTACAAAAGTTGTGTCATTTCTTGAATAGTATCTGCTTCAGGATAGGCCACTATTACGGGAACTCCAGGAAACTCATTCACATTCTGGATTTTCCTTTTCACTTAACAGGGCATTTATTTCCCCGCCCAGTATGATGATGAGCCCAGATAAATAAAACCAGACCATTAATACGATTATTCCTCCAAGGCTTCCATATGTCGCCGAATAATTAGCAAAATTCTTCACATAAAAAGAAAACAAAAGGGAAACGAGACTCCATCCTGCCGTTGCAAAGATAGAACCAGGCAATACGGTTAGGCATTTCAGTCTTTTGTTGGGCGCAATCCAATAAAGGATCGTGAACACTATTAAAAATACAAGCGTGCTGATCACCCAGCGCAGTTGATTCCAAATGATTAGAAACTCATCGGATTGTCCAATTTCGGCGAATAGAAATACTCCGATCTGTTTTCCGAATATCGGAAGCAATAAAACGACAATAAACACAAAAATCATCGCTAAAGTGAGAAGAATCGACATTCCCCGGGAAATAAAGAAAGTTCGACTTTCTTTTACACCATATGCATGATTAAATGCTTTAATGATTGCATTCATCCCATTCGATGCCGACCATATGGTTCCAATGACACCAAACGACAATAAAGTACCATTCGCTTCCATCACTTCCGATAGGTTAGCCTCAATGATTTTCATCGAACCAGCGGGTGCATATGTACTTATAGTATTTAAAATATCTTCTTGGGAAAATGGCAGATAGGCCAATAAAGTGAACAAAAAAATAAGTAATGGAAACAGGGAAAGTAAGAAGAAATAAGACAGCTGTGCGGCAAGTCCCGACACATCATCCATCTGTAACCGCTTTATGAATGTCTTAAAGAATGAGCCTTTAAGCCATTCTTTTTTACTGGCCATACCCCCACCCCATTTTTTAATTTAAGGAAACCCGTCCTTGCGGATCCTGACTTGAAGACGTCTCTTCCGTCTCTTCCGGCTCTGCAGCAAAGACTTCCTTCGTCTCCATCACTACTTGCGCAACTTGCGTTGGAATATCTTTCATTTCCTCCACCTTTTGGGAAATGAAAGATACATCATCGGAAATTTTTTCAACAGTGGAACGGACCTTAGATGATGTTTCACGTACTTGTGAAAGCACCCCATTGGGATTCTTCACGAATTCTTTCATATTACTCATGCAACTTTTGCTGTTTTCCAATACGGAATAACGCGTATTTTTATCAAAAAGGCTTACTGCAGCACCTGCTAACGCCCCGATAAAGACCGCTTGCATAAATTTACTTTTCTTGGCACACTTATATTCTTCTCGAATGTTGCTCATATATTCTCCTCCTCGTCATATATTGATTGATGATAATGGTAGCTATCTCCATTATACAATGTTTAAAAAAGTTTTTTCCTATCTTTTCCCAAACTCTCTCACTTTAAAACGCAGAGATGACAAAGTGAATTGAGGCTCAAGCTTCGTTTTCCACCCGAATATTCATTGACTTCTAGGGGTAATCATGCAAAGATGAAAATAATTTAGGAACGTATGAAAGGATGAAGGAAATGGATTTAACACAAAACACAGCTGAAAGTGTCGAGTTTATGGTTGAAGCAATTAAGGATAAATTAAAGGTGATGAACTTCGGTGCAATCAAATCAACCCATTTTGATATCGAAATGTACGAAGAACTGCACGATATTTATAAAATGGTGATGAAAAAAGACAATTTCAGTGTCCGTGAAATGGAAGCGATCGCTGAAGAACTTGGAAGACTGCGTAATAAGTAACATTCAAATCCTCCCATTCCGGTGAGGATTTTTTCATTTTTTTAGAGATTTCTGCTACATTTGATAGAGAACTTATTGTTGAAAACAGACAGGAGTTGTAAGCATGGTAGATAGAAGAACGCCTATTAGTATCGCCGAAGCAGTGGAAAAAGTGATGAAGCATAAATTAGGAGGACATGTGGAATTGATTCCCCTGGAAGAAAGTCAAGATCGTTTTTTGGCTCAAGATATTACAGCTACAAATGATGTTCCGCATTTTAACCGCTCGCCATATGATGGATTCGCCCTCAGGTCCAGGGATACCGTGGAAGGTTCCCTAAATAACCCACTCGAATTCGAAGTGGTTGAAGAGTTAGCTGCAGGTATGGTATCGACTATTCCCGTGCAAAAAAACCAAGTTGCAAGAATCATGACTGGAGCTCAGATGCCAGCTGGGTGTGATGCCGTAATTATGCTCGAGCTCACTAAGGAATTCGAAAAGGATGGAAAGAAGTACATATCATTTAAACGCTCACTTAAAGAAGGGGAAAACGTTTCTTTTCAAGGTGAGGACGCAAAGAAAGGGGATCTTCTTGTAAAAAAAGGGACAGCAATCAATCCAGGGATCATCGGCTTACTGGCAACATTCGGTTATGCAGAAGTCCCTGTTGCCAAAAAGCCTGTCGTCGGATTATTTGCAACAGGTTCGGAACTACTTGATGTTAATGAACCTTTGCAGCCCGGGAAGATTCGCAACAGCAATTCGTATGCCCTTTCCGCTCAAATTCGGAGGGCGGGAGGAGAAGTCCGTTTTTATGGAAAGCTTAAAGATGAATTCGAATTAAGCTACGAAGCCATTTCAACGGCTTTGGAGGAAGTCGATCTACTCATTACAACTGGGGGCGTTTCCGTCGGTGATTTTGACCTTCTCCCAGATATTTATCAAAAAGTTGGAGCAGATGTCTTATTCAACAAAGTGGCCATGCGCCCTGGCAGCGTGACGACCGTAGCCGTATATAATAACAAGATTTTATTCGGTTTATCCGGTAATCCATCCGCCAGTTATGTCGGCTTTGAACTATTTGCAAGACCGATCATCCGCACCATGCTGTTTTCGGAACATCCGCATTTACGAAAAGAGACTGCTCAATTGGCGGAGGACTTCTTAAAGCCCAACCCATTCTCACGTCTGCTTCGAACCCGATTATTTTACGAATCCGGCCGGTTGAAGGTAATTCCTAGCGGTGTGGATAAATCCAATATTACAACAAGCCTTTCTGGTGCCAATTCACTGACTGTCTTACCTGGGGGGACCCGTGGCTTCCAAACTGGAGATATCGTGGACATTCTGCTTCTCGATGACCAAGAAGGAAGCAAATGGCCTTGGTAAAACCCTTTATTTTTCAAGTGGTTGGCTACCAAAATAGAGGAAAAACGACATTCATAACGAATATAATCGAAAAGCTTCGCGCAGTAAAATTAGAAACAGCCATTTTAAAACACCATGGACATGGCGGAAAACCAGATATCACAGATATGAAAGATTCCCATAAACACTTTCAGTCTGGGGCAGCCGCTTCACTTGTTGAAGGAGACGGAACAATAGAATTGCTCGGCAATTTCAAGGGCGAAGCCCCTATCGCTGAGTTAATTCAATTATTGGGTCTATTTCTCCCCGATGTGATTTTAATTGAAGGTTATAAGCAAGAGGACTTTCCTAAGGTCATTATAATCAAAGAAGAGAGTGACCTCCTGCTATTGGAAAGACTTACGAATGTCAAAGCAGCGGTGGCTTGGCCAGAATGTCTGGAACAAACCAGGAATCATGCTTCAGTACCCGTCTTCCCTTTGGATTCGGATCAATTCATTCCATGGTTTTTAAAACAAATATGAAGGAGGGCACAATGTTCATTCAATTTCCCTTAGAGAAACGCAGGAAGATGATCGAACGTATCCAAGAATATGTGTATCAGGAACATGGCAAGGAAATAGGTGAAATCGCTGCTGAAAACCACTTGCAATTCATTTTGGAAAACATCGCTCCCTTTATTTATAATGAAGGGATTAAAGATGCGAAAAAAGTGATTGAGGACAGATTAGGCAATATTGAAGAGGATTTGTATTCATTGGAACGACCGATTGATTAAAATGAAAAAACAGCATCCTAATTGATGCTGTTTTTTACGTTCATTGTTCTGTCAGAATAAGCGGACCGTTTTTCGTGATGGCAATCGTATGCTCATATTGAGCCGAGTATTTCCCGTCTGCAGTGGAAGCCGTCCATCCATTCGCATCCCGGCTGGCTTTATATGTACCTACGTTTACCATTGGTTCGATAGTGAATACCATGCCTTCTTTAAGACGCGGGCCTTTATTCGGCAGCCCATAATGCGGAACCTGCGGCTCTTCATGAATGACATTTCCTATCCCATGTCCGATGAAATCACGAACGACCGAGAAGCCTTCCGCTTCGACATAGGTTTGAATGGCATGACCAATATCACCAATCCGATTGCCTTCCACACACACTTCAATCGCCTTATATAAAGATTCCTTCGTCACATGAACTAAATGTTCAGTTTCCTTGGAAACCTTTCCGACCGTATACGTCCAGGCAGAGTCGGAAAGGGCCCCGTTATAATTGACGACCATATCAATCGTTACGATATCTCCATTTTTCAAAGGGGTCTTACGGGGGAAACCATGACAGATTTCTTCATTTATGCTGGCACATGTCGCATACTCATACCCCTTGTAACCCTTTTGTTCCGGCTTCGCTCCATGTTTTTTTAAGAATCCTTCGACAAATTCTTCTATTTCCCATGTTGTTACACCAGGAACAATCAACTTTGCAATCTCCCTATGACAAGCCGCCAAAATTTTACCCGATTCATGCATCGCTTGAATTTCACGTGCAGATTTTAATACAATCAATCGTGACACTTCCTTTTTTATTCGTCTCTCCTTTTATTTTACTGCAAAGATGGAAGTATATGAATCCTTTAAATCTTATTAAATAAAAAATCCCGGCAGGCCGGGATTTTTCATTATTTCAATAGATTAAGCGATTCCCGGTTAAATGCCGGAAGATCTTCTGGCGTCCTGCTGGTTACAAGCTGATTGCCGCATACAACGACCTCTTTGTCCAAATATTTGGTACCTGCATACTCCATATCCACTTTAATGGATGTATATCCTGTTGCGTGGCGTCCTTCAAGTGTTTTCGCTGTAATCAGCAGCTGCGGTCCATGACAAATTGCAAATACAGGTTTTTTATCATCCATGAACGATTTGGCGAACGATACGAAGCGTTCGTCAGCACGCAGTTGATCAGGCGAGAACCCTCCGGGGATGAACAATGCATCGAAGTTCTCTGGTTTCACCGAATCGATGCTTTCATCAATCTCTACTTCTACTTCCCCTTGTTTTCCTTTAACAATTTTCCCTTTTTCCATTTCAATCGTCGTAACCGTATGGCCGGCTTCTTCAAATGCTTTTGCTGGTTCACTGTACTCCGAGTCCTCAAACATATTCGTTACTACACATGCGATATTTTTACCCATAAATATTCATCTCCTCAATTTTTGATCGAATGAACTTACTTTGTACTTTATTTATGTTCCCTCTTGCAGCATAAATAAAACACAAATTTAAGATGTCACTAAACCCAAAACCATTTCCGTTCATTTGAGTGAGATTCCGCTATAATTTCCGACATTCTTTCGAAGGTTGCTACACCTCGGTTTTAAAATCTGAAAGATAAGGAGTCCCTGACCTCTTTTCTTTTTCCAAGCCTTCAATGTTTGGGATACTGGCCAATAACGTGTATGGCATTGATGATTCTTTTATTGATCCATTTCCTGTTCTCTTCTGTATTCAAATTTTCAAACATCCTTTTCCGCCATTCTTCCGTGGTTACATAGTAATTAGGCAGGTTATTCAGTGATAATGTAATGATGTCATTTTTACATTTGCTGCACGAACAAAATGTTTGGTATTCCATACCTGACATTAAAACCTTTACCCATGTCACAATGATTTCTTCCATCACGTTTGTATATTGTCTTTCCATATATTCTCCTTCAAAAAGAAAAACCCGCCCATTCATGGCAGGTTTTTACTCATTTATTGCTGTCCGTGGAACAATCAGGATTTCAACTCTCCGGTTTTTCGCTCTTCCTTTTTTCGTTTCATTAGAAGTAACCGGCTTGAATTCCCCATGTCCCTTGGCACTGAACATTTCGGGATCCAACTCTTTATTTTCGAGGAGAAGTTTCATGAAATTCACGGATCGCATTACGCTCAGATCCCAGTTGGATTCATATCGGTAATTTTTAATAGGAACATTATCGGTATGTCCGCTTACAATAATGTTTCTGGGTAAGTCCATGACCAGTAAATCCGAGATTTCCTTAGCGATTTTCCGGTTTTCAATTTTCACCTCAGCCACACCCGATTCAAACAGCACGTTTTCCCTAATTGATATCAGCATGCCTTCATCTGTAAGGTTCGTTCCCAATTTATCCGTTAAATTATTCTTTTTTATATAGGCATTTACACGTTCCTGAACTTCCGTAAGTTTTTCTTGTTCGTTTTTCCCTAACTTCTTAAGATCTTCTACCCCAGATCTTTGCTCAGGTGATGTAGGCTCATTGCTGGGGGAATCACTTGGGAATTCCATAAAACCCGTCCCGCTCGTAAAGACCTGGTTAAATACATTGGACAACTGCTGGAACCTCACTGCATCAACCGAACTTGAAGCGAATAAGACGATAAAAAGCGCAAGAAGCAATGTTAAGATATCGGCATAGGGAACCAACCATGATTCATCGATATGCTCTTCATGCCTTTGTTTCTTTTTGCGCCTAGCCATCTTCTCTCACATCGCCTTCTAACCACTTTTTACGATCTCCAGCAGGCAAATATGATGTTAATTTCTGTTCAATCGTCCTTGGCGCTTCCCCTTCGATGATCGACAAAATCCCTTCTATCATCATTTCTTTAATCCGGACTTCCTGCTTGGATTTCCGTTTGAGCTTATTGGCAAATGGATGCCATAACACATACCCCGTGTAAATCCCCATCAAGGTTGCGACGAAAGCGGCAGATATCGCATGTCCCAATGCCTCCGTGTCAGCCATATTACCCAATGCAGCAATCAGCCCGATTACCGCACCCAATACACCAAGTGTCGGTGCGTATGTTCCGGCTTGACTGAAAATCGCTGCCGCGCTCAGATGACGTTCTTCCATCGCGTCTATTTCCTCTGCTAAAATATCACGAATATAATCGGCACTCTGACCTTCGACTGCAAGATTCAAGCCATTTTTCAAAAAAGTATTATCCACTTGCTCCGAAATGCTTTCCAATGCCAATAAGCCTTCTTTCCTGGCAATGACCGCCCATTCCGAAAAAGTTTTTATTAATTCTTCAGGCTTTGTCAATTTTTGTTCAAAGAATAAAATCTTAAATATTTTTGGTAGTCTTTTTAATTCTGACAAAGGGAAAGCCGTTACGACAGCAGCTATCGTCCCCACAATAATGATCATAATAGCCGCAGGGTTAATCAACGCTGTTACACTAACGCCCTTTAACACCATTCCGACTAAGATGGCCACAATACCCAGAACTACGCCCAAAACTGATGTTATATCCATATTACTCACCCATTCATTTAAAGTCTCGTCTTCTCCTTATATCGGATGAAAAAAAGAAATAGTAAGGATTATTTTACTAATTTTAAATTAAATCACCACAAATCCCACCTGTTCCACTCCTTGTAAGATCGAATTCAACAGCATGTTTCAACAGTCCGGGTAAAAATTCCGTCGAGAATGGAATTTCAGGACGTTTCGTTTGGGAGTTTCGTTCGCTTTGCGGAAAATTGTTCATTTACTCGTGAGTTTCGGTGCTTTACTCGTGAGTTTCGGTGCTTTACTCGTGAATTTTGGTGTTTTACTCGTGAGTTTTGGTGCTTTACTCGTGAGTTTTGTGCTTTTACTCGTGAGTTTTGGTGTTTTACTCGTGAGTCTCGTGCTTTTACTCGTGAGTGCTACGCTTTTAAGGGCAACATGCTAAAAGTTTCCGACATAGTAATTCCGTATTGAAAACAGGGACAAAGCCTGTCAGCTTTGTCCCTGTTTTTGCTTCCCCTGGTTTCTTCCATCCAACCATTTTATGATGGGTGATAGAAAAAATAAAATGAATAAAATCCTGAATAAATGAAAGCTTGTGACAACGGATAAATCCACATGCACAGACATGGCTGTGACTGCCATTTCGGCCACGCCGCCTGGCGCCATGCTCAAAAATAATTCGTTCGCCTGCAAGGATAGGATCGGAGCAAACTGAATGGAAAGATAATAGCAAAATCCAATTAACAGGACATTACTGACGAATACGGCCCCGAACATCTTTCTGAAAAGTCGGGGATTATCAACCTTCAGTGTGTAGCCTAAATGGGCGCCAATCAACAATTGTGAAAAGTTCAACCAAAAGTCAGGAATTTGCGGGGCACCTGGACCTACTAAATTAAATAAGGCTGCGGCCATGAGAGGTCCTAGTAAAAAAGGCAGCGGGAAATTCGCTTTCTTTGTGATGAAGATGAATAATAGCAAGGTGGCCAACATCATGATTGCTAATTTCCCATCATATTCAAATAAGAAAAACGGCCGCTCCGCTTTGGCCATCACCGCACCTGATTCAACTGACATTACATGGGTCACAAGCCAAGGAACAATGGATATTACAAGGATGACCCGAAGTGTTTGCATGAAACCTACAACCGTTTCATCACTATCCTTCATTTCCTCACTTAAGACCACCATCTGGGAAAGACCTCCCGGAAAACTGCCAAGCATGGAAGTGCTCAAAGATAAGTCCATTCGCTTCCCTAAAAACCAGCCAGTCAAAACTGTAAATGAAATGATTGCGATTGTCGTAAAAAGCATAACCGGCAAATATTCAAGCATCTCATTTAACGATTGTTTCGTGAATGAACTGCCCAGCTGTAAACCAAGAATGACCAATCCTGTACTTCTAAAAGTTTTAGACCAAAACATGTACTTCCCTAACTTCACTTTTGCAATCATCACCACGAATAATGGTCCTAGCATCCATGGTAAGTATATCCCAAGGCAATCAAACGCATATCCACCCAGGAAAGCTAGAAAAGATGTAAAGATGACTCTAAAACTCTTACTCTCGATTAAATTTGCACTCAAAAAATTACCTTCTTTATCTAAGCGGATTTTCATCTATATCTTAACATAAAATAAGCTAATCCAAAGCTGCCTTGCACCCTTTCAACTGAAGCGAGGAGTATGATGGGGAAAATACGAGGAAGCGAGAATTACCTTATGGACTTACGAGATTGGAATGCCTTGCCGGTGTAACTGTTGTAAATATATCATCCTGAGTTTTATATTCTATTTCTTGGATTACCGCTGATCTTTTCACATTTTTTTTGCAGTTCGTAGCCAATTTATTTGGCGGTTATTGTGCAGATCGATTTGGTAGTCATTGGCGGAGCTTAAATGGCAAGCATTTGTCTGCAATAGGCAAATTGTTGGTCCCGCTCGCCAGCGCACTTTTATATTTCATCATGTTTTTGCTCTATGAAAAGGAACAGTTCGACATTTCCACTATTTACTAGATTACCCACCCCCACAAACTCGCTACAAAAGGTAGAATGAATATATAGGGGTCAAACTCTTATGGAGGGGTGACTAGATGTTATCAAATACAGAAATAGGCATTGACTTAGGAACTGCAAATACGCTAGTTTACAGTAAAAATAAAGGAATCGTATTTAATGAGCCATCTGTGGTGGCCATTGATATAGAGACTAATAAAGTATTGGCAGTCGGTGTTGATGCTAAAAACATGATCGGGAAAACACCTGGAAATATCGTTGCAATCCGTCCACTTAAGGACGGTGTCATTGCGGATTTTAATGTAACCGCGCAAATGCTTCGGGAAATCATGAAAAAAGCAAGTAAGGCATTAGGCTTATCGATTCGAAAGCCTAGTGTAGTGGTCTGTACACCATCAGGTTCTACATCAGTTGAAAGAAGGGCCATTCAGGATGCAGTCAAAAGCTGCGGAGCCAAACAGGTCCACCTTATCGAGGAACCAGTAGCAGCAGCAATCGGCGCAGGCCTGCCTGTCGAAGAGCCCATTGCCAATGTCATCGTTGATATCGGCGGCGGCACGACTGAGGTCGCAATCATATCTTACGGCGGCGTCGTTTCTTGTAATTCAATTAGAATTGGCGGAGATCAATTGGATGAAGATATCAGCCAATATGTTAGAAAAAAACATAATGTGCTGATCGGGGAAAGAACAGCCGAGGAAATAAAAAAAGAAATTGGCTACGCACTCGTTGAACATCCCGCGATCACCATGGAAGTCAGGGGCCGCGATCTTGTAACGGGTCTTCCAAAGCCGATTACAATATCATCCACTGACATCCAGGAAGCCATCCAGGAATCGCTTCTTCATATATTGGAAGCAATCCGAGCCACTTTGGAAGACTGTCCTCCTGAATTAAGCGGGGATATCGTCGATCAAGGAGTCATTTTATCCGGCGGGGGTGCACTTCTCAACGGGATACAAGAATGGCTGACGAATGAAATTGTCGTCCCAGTCCAACTTGCAGATAATCCGCTTGAATCAGTTGCCATAGGTACTGGCATGTCACTTGAGGTCATTCACAAATTACAAAAAGCCGTATATTAAAAAGATGAAGGAATCCCAACTTGGGGTTTCTTTTTTTTATCTACCAAGCCTGATGTTCCCATGATGCTAAAAATAATCTCCACATTTTAAAGTTAAATAACTTCCCTGATATATTTTACCTCGTTTGGGTAGAGAATAAGGAAAAGGGTTTTTAGTTCGACAGTATGGTTGCTTTTTGGGAAAGATAATTCCTCCAGAACTAAACTCATGCAATGTAACATAAGTTGTGATACAATATAATTATGTTACATTGGTAAGAGGAGAAGATCTTATGGAATATGTAGAAGCCTTTAAGGATATCAATCAAATCAGCAAAATTAAAACATACTTACGAGCTCACTCCAGTCGGGATTATTTATTGTTCGTACTCGGCATCAATACTGGTATGAAGATAAATGAAATGCTCGAAATCACTGCCGCCAACGTTCTCGATGAAACGGGAAAAATCAAGGAGTTCTATGAGCAACGGATGGAAAATGACGACGTCAACCAAATTTATTTGAACCTGAAAGTCCGAACTGCCTTACAAGAATACCTTAAAGGTTCGAAGGTTATCGAAGGTCAGTTTTTATTTCTTTCCCCTAAGACGAAAAAGCCGATTACACGTCAACAGGCGCACCGAATCATCCATGATGCTGTGGAGGGAGCAGGTCTGACAGGTAAATTCGGAGCAAGTTCGATGCGTAAAACTTTTGGCTACCATGCCTATAAACAAGGAGTTTCACTAGCCTTGATACAAAAGCATTACCATCATTCCAGTCCATCGGAGACATTAAAATACATCGGCATATCCAAGGAAAAGAAATTTAAGACCAATATTGACGTTAACTTATAACATTCTTCTATCTTCTGTAAACTCTAACCAACATTTTAAGGAGGAATTCCAGTGAGAATTAGAGAAAGTGAACTTCCTGGTATTGGCCAAAAATTTGAAATCATAACAAGAAATGATGAAAAGTTAGTAGTCGTCATTCACGATGACGGCCGTCGGGAATTGTACCATTTTGATAATGAACATGAAGACGTCATATCGAGCATCACCCTTAACGATCAGGAATCACGGCAATTGGCTTCCATCATAGGCGGTATGGTTTATAAACCACAAGCACTTGAAACGATTGAAATGTCATTGGGTGACTTAGTGATTGAATGGTTCAAAGTGGAACCAGGTTCCAAGGCCATCAATCAAACGATCGGTTCGATAGATATCAGGAGCAATTATAACGTAACCGTCATCGCCCATTCGAAAAAAGGAAAAAAACAACTGAATAATCCTGGTCCAGACTCTATCATCGAAACAGGCGATACCCTTGTGATATCCGGGGAAAGAAAAGATATCCGTAACCTAATAAGAGAATTATTGACCGACGAAAGGAGTGACTAAGCTCATATGGACCATTTAGTCTTTGAAGTGGGAACTGCCCTACTTCTAGTAGCATTAGCTGCTCTCGTTGCAGGTAAATTTAAAATCTCAAATGTTCCACTATTAATTATCATCGGGATGCTCGTTGGCCCTCATGCCCCACAATTCGGATTAATTGACCTACGTTTCATTGAAAGTGATGAAATCATTGCATTCCTCGGACGTGTCGGTATCTTATTCCTTCTGTTTTACTTAGGTTTGGAATTTTCCGTTAAAAAGCTTATGAAGTCCGGGAAAAATATCGTGACCGGCGGAACGTATTACATTGTAATCAACGCCGGATTAGCCTTTGTATATGGTTTCCTTCTCGGTCTTCCTATAAAGGAAGTACTAATATTAACGGGGATAATCAGCTTTTCATCCAGCGCCATTGTGGCAAAGGTACTTGTGGACCTTAAAAGGACTGGGAACAATGAAACGGAGCTTATCCTTGGCATCATCATGTTTGAAGATATCTTCCTCGCTGTTTATTTATCAGTCGTATCCGGATTGGTATTAAGCTCTTCTGGTTCCATTTGGGGAACGTTACTTTCTACTTTTATCGCGATTGGGTATATGCTGGTATTTTTTGTTATCGCCCGGAAAGCATCTGGAATCCTTAACAAATTATTCAATATAACCTCTGATGAGATTTTTATCATCGTCGTGTTCGCATTACTATTCTTCATTGCAGGTTTCTCGGAAACGATTCATGTTGCGGAAGCCATTGGTGCATTACTGCTCGGCCTAGTCTTTTCTGAGACCGAACACAGCGACAGGATTGAGAAACTTGTCATTCCCTTTAGAGACTTCTTCGGGGCCATTTTCTTCTTTAGCTTTGGATTGAGTATCGATCCGACGACCCTTGGTGGAGCTGTCTGGATGGTTCTTGGAGCTGTCATCATCACTATAATCGGTAACTTTGTTGCTGGTATGATTGCCGGACGCAAATCCGGTTTATCTCACAGAGCTTCAGCAAACATCGGTTTAACGATCGTTTCACGTGGCGAATTCTCCATAATTTTGGCCAACCTCGGCATTGCCGGCGGCTTAATGCCTATACTAACCCCGTTCGCAGCACTTTATGTTTTGACCTTAGCGATTCTTGGGCCAATCCTTACGAAAGAATCCAAACACATCTATAATATCCTAAATAAAGTCTTCAAATGGACCCCTCCCAAGGTTCCAAAGGAACAGGGAAAAGAAGTGCAATAGATAAAAAAGCCAGACATGCTGTCTGGCTTTTTTATGTTTACCTATAACAACACACTTAAAACATCTTCCATAATTTCCTAGTTGTTATTATACTTGTTATAAAGGAGGCAAAAATCATGAATCTTTCTTTGAAAAGAGCCATTAGATATTTAATATTCCTTGTAGTATTATTAGGCGTATTATTCGTAGGCTTAAAGTATCAACAACACCTATTTAAGCTTAGCAGGGAAACATACGAGATTAAGGGATACTTGCTGTTCGAATCTTTATTCCCGATTTTCCTGGGCATGGTACTCGCCATTCCCCGAATTCTGCAAATTTTTTCAAAAAAAGGGCATTTGAAAGTGAATTGGCTAAGAATAGTTATCCTTGGCTTGCCATTCATTTACTTCGCCATCATTCCGGTATTGTATTTCTCTGAAGCAGTTAAAATTGATTTGCCCCTCTCAAATTTTATTTTTGGTTATTTCGGCGTAAATGGATCTACCACATTTAATACGATCACTGGAGTAATTGCAGGTTATATAATTGTTACAAGCTTATACAAGCGCGCAGATTAAACATGAAAGGGACTTCTTCTTTAGGAAGACCCTTTCAATTTCTTTTAATTAGAGGATTAACTTACATGAACAGAGGGAAAAGAAGCAGATAACCTAAGTAACTATTCAGGAGTGATGCACGAATGAATAAGCCGATAAAATTTTCAAAGGAACTGATTAAAGAAATAAAGGAAGATCGTGTTACGGGGCTGGCCGCTGAACAAGCTTATTACTATTTACTCGCACTTTTTCCTTTACTCATTTTACTGCTGTCCATATTACCTTATCTGAATATTGATATTCAGACAGCCCTGGACACGATTAAAACCTTCATGCCTGCGGAAACGATGGAAGTCATCGAGAAAAATATCATCACCATATTATCTGAACGGAACGGCGGCTTACTGACTTTTGGTTTCCTTGGCACCATATGGTCCGCCTCCAACGGAATGAATGCGTTCATCCATTCCATGAATATCGCTTATGATGTTGAAGAAACAAGGAATTTCCTTAAAGCCCGTTTCATCTCCATTATATTGACATTAGGCTTGGTTGTAGCATTCATCGTCATGTTGGGTCTCCCCGTCTTCGGAAAAGTCATCATCGATTTATTACAGCAAGTCATTCAGATTCCTGAAGAAATGCAAATTTTATTCAGCTTATTACGGTGGGGTATCGCGGTTGTAGTCATCTCACTCGTCCTAACTTTTCTATATCGCTTTGCACCTAATAAAAGTTTCCCCATTAAACATGTCTTCCCCGGGGCAGTGACCGCAACTGTACTTTGGCTGGGGATATCACTTGGATTTTCATTCTATGTCAGTAACTTTGCCAACTATTCTTCCACATACGGCAGTTTAGGAGGCGTCATCATCTTGATGCTATGGCTGTATTTGAGTGGTCTGATCTTTGTTATTGGGGGAGAAATTAACGCAATCCTTCATCGCCAAAATTCCATTCCAAAAAAACAATCACGTACGATCGTACATCCTGTTCCGCTTAAAAGGTAAAATCATGAATTACGATGGAAGAAACTAAGAAAGCGGCTGTCCCATTCGGACAGCCGCTTTTCCTATTCACCCTTTATTGACAAACTCTTCATATCTCTCATCATGGGCCAGCCATGCCGCATATTTCCGCTTCATGTATTTTTCCGCTTCCCCAAATGTATCGAATGTTTTTTTCTGCTGTTTTCCGTTGATTTCAACAATCCATTCCTCTTCTTCATCTTCATAGATGAATATGTCCTGTTTTTCTCTCGTTGAATATAGGCATCCCTCTGGGGATTCTTTTAAATTCAATTGATTTTTATGTGCATCGCGTTTAAGAGGCTCAGCAAAGAAGGTCTTTTCGACATATTGACTATATGCCTTTTCGGACATGGTACAACCAGCGGCTTTTTGATGGCCGCCCCCTTCGTACTTGCCAGCAACCTCAGAAACATCTATGTCATCGTGGATTGTCCGGAAGCTGATTCTTTTACTTCCTACCATCAGGATGGCTATATAATCCAGATGTGAGAACTCTTTCGACAGTTCATTTCCCAATTCTGAATGGTATGACTCTGCATGGACCACACCAGCTGTATGGGGACCGACCGTAGCCTGATAGACTTCTCTTTTTTTCCTGTTTATGTACCGATCTACCCGACTCTCTTCAACATTCAGAAGCGTTTGCTCCACTTCGTCAAAAGTAAAACTTTTTGCCGTAGACAGTTTATTTGCGATTTTCATTTCGAATTCTTCTATCGGAATCATGAAAAACAGGTCATTCAACCGTTTTGCCGTTGAATTTTTATTTACTTCCCATTCCCAAGTATCGTATTGACGGACCAATTCAACGAATTCAGCGACAATACTTGAAGGTTCCAGCAATTTTTTTTCAACTGCATACTGATAGAATAATGAAGTTGCTGCCGTCTGTTTACCGTCTTCCTGTTCGACAGTTACAGATGCCCAATCATGCTCGTTCAAATGCAGTGCTGACTTATGATGATCGATCAGCAGCGCTTTGCCTCCGTCTTCCACAAACTGCGTAATCATCTTTTCGTTATCTTCATCAACCGATAGATCAGTAACAATCAATGTATCCTCAATCTTTGCCTGCTCAAGAAATGCTCCTACATTTTGATTAAGGCGACCAATTGAATTATAACTAACCACTACTTCTTCTCCAAATGCCAGCTTAGCGACAATGCCGCAGCCGACTCCATCTAAATCATTATGTGTAAAGAGATGGTACACACAAACCCCTCCTAATAACTAATAATTTTACTTTTCCCTAAAGACAGGAATTTCAATTGCAATCTTTACAATTGTAGCATAATCATATCTGCATATTTTATCATGCTTTCATTACGCGATGCTTTTGTTCGTTTTTTTTTCGAAAAATCACTAATGAATCATTATTTCACAGAAATTATTCCTAAATATAATGAAAACACATTACTTTGAAATTGTTTTCCATGTATTCCTTTAAAACGGACAGGGCAGCACAGTAAACCATTAATGGTTCTGACATATCCCCGTTAGTGATCACTTTAAGTCTCATCCTATCCATCTTTCTAGGTCCCCCCAATAAGTGGCACTTAGGCTATTTTCAAGATTGTCCATACAACACGGGAAATCTGAGGAAGTCACAAATGCCTTCATTGAACTTAAAATCCGGTACATCAAAAAAGCCGCAGGGAATGTTATTCCCTACGGCTTTCCTAATGTGGAATCACTGTTCTATCAATTTTCCAAGGTTGGCCATTTCAATGGCACTAACGGCAGCTTCATAGCCTTTGTTACCTGATTTTGTTCCGGCACGTTCAATGGCTTGTTCAATGTTCTCAGTTGTCAACAAACCGAAGATAACCGGTACACCTGTGTCCAAGGAAACGGAAGCCATGCCTTTAGCTGCTTCATTGCAGACATAATCATAATGTGAAGTGGCACCCCTGATTACCGTTCCAAGTCCGATAACCGCATCATATTTACCCGTATTCACAAGTTTTTTCGCAATTAACGGAAGTTCGAAAGCACCCGGAACCCACGCGATGTCAACATCATTTTCATCAACGCCATGACGCTTAAGGCCATCCAATGCCCCTCCTAAAAGCTTGCTTGTGATAAACTCATTAAATCTTCCTACCACGATTCCGACCTTCAATCCTGATCCTATTAATTGTGCTTCAATAACTTTCCCCATGTCCAATTCCTCCAATTTTTTTAAAAATATCATTTTTTTCATATAAAGATTACATGCGCTAAAAAATCATTCAAGCATTCGGGATGTTCAGTTCAAGTTCCTGTTTCCCGATTGTATCACTTTGTTGAAGATACCGAATCAAATCGGCTATCGTAATGAATTTCAGATTGAATTTTCCAGCGATGACTTCTAAATCGGATACGCGTGCCATAGATCCATCATCATTCATGATTTCACATATGACACCAGCAGGAGCGGCACCGCATAATTTTGCCAAATCCACCGAAGCCTCAGTATGTCCTGCCCTCCTTAATACGCCGCCTTCTTTAGCGACTATCGGAAAAGTGTGACCAGGCCTTTGAAAATCTTCAGCTACCGAATCTTCTTTAAGAAGCTCAAGAATGGTCAAGGACCGTTCAAAAGCACTGATTCCTGTGGAAGTGCTTTTATGATCAACACTAACCGTAAAAGCAGTACCATGATGATCGGTATTTTCTCCTACCATAGGATGCAGGTTCAATTTCCCTGCCAGTTCTTCTGTAATGGTTGTACAAATCAAACCTCGTCCATGAGTCGCCATAAAATTGATTGCTTCCGGCGTAGCCTTTTCGGCCAACAAGACGAAATCCCCTTCGTTTTCCCGGTCTTCATCATCGGATACAATTACTACCTTGCCAGCTTTCAAATCTTCGATCGCTTCTTCAATTGTATGAAACATCATTACACCGCCCTTTTATTAGAATCCGTGCTCTGTCAAAAACTCTAAATTCAGTCCAGGTTTTGAATCGCCATTTTTCATTTGATGTATAATATATTTCCCTATCATGTCGTTTTCAATGTTAACGATATCGCCAGCCGCTTTTTGCCCCAATACGGTGTCCTGATGAGTCAATGGAATCAGAGATACAGTCAAAAGGTTTCGTTCAATTCCAAATATCGTCAGGCTCGTTCCATCAATGGTTACAGATCCTTTTGGAATGCAAAAGGCGCTAAGCCCTTCTTCCAATTGGATTACATAATATACGGCATTTTCTTTTCGTTCTTTTTTTATGATTGTTCCGGTCCCGTCGATATGACCTGAAACAAAATGACCGCCAAACCTTCCCTGTGCACTCATGGCTCGTTCGAGATTCACAGGTGATCCCAATTTTAACGTTCGGATCGAGGAAGCTTTGACCGTTTCCGGCATTACGTCGACCGTAAACAAACTTCTCGTGAAGGACGTTACCGTTAAGCAGACCCCATTGACTGAAATACTATCCCCCAGATGAACATCTTCAAGGATTTTCTCAGAACGAATCGACAACTCCATACTGCTTTTTCCTTTTTTCAAGGAATGGACGGTACCGATATCCTCGATGATTCCCGTAAACATGTTTTTCCCCCTTTTATAAAATATAAAAAACCCCTTAGGATGACCTAAGGAGTTAACAGGAGAAATGAGTGAAAAAAACTGTATACCTAAAAAGCCTAATATTTTCTTTTTTGAAAAATTAGGCGTACGTATACACTTGGGTTTCACACGTCCTTCTCCCATCCAGACTGTACTGTCGGCTTTGGAATCTCACCAAATCCTGCCTTTATCAGGCTCGCGGGCTTAGAATTTCTTCATCACCGCCGGTTGGGATTTTCACCCGACCCCGAAGGACTAAATAATATGAATCTTTGAATATTTTATCACCTTAAAGTGAGGATGTAAAATTTCTAAACTTAAATGGTTCATTTGTTATAGGAACTCCTTCACTTTATGGAAAAATGAAATTCCGCTCCAAGTATCTTCGATGTGCTCTAAAAGGTTAATCAGGCCAAATTGGTGTAATAGGCTATGCGGATTACAATTCAGACCCCAGCTTATTGCCATCAACAATTTGCTTTTCTTTCTATTCGTCGTCACGATGAATTTTTCAGCCAATTTCCTGCCTTTGAACGGCCGAACATCAAAAGAGCTTCCCGATAAACAGGATGTCCTCTTCACTCCTGCCGGTTATGTAATTTCCATATGGGGTTAATCTACTTTTTGCTCCCAACTGGATTTTAAGGAAATTTTTAGGTGAGCATCGTTAAAGTCCTGCAATAGAGCATCCTCCCCTAAGTTCTTTTTTAGCTGTGTCCTAAATGGCGCTTGGCTTATGGCTTGGAATTACGAACAATTTTTGTTGTCCGTATTCATTATCATTGTTCTTTTGGCTACATTAATAGTCATTTATACAAGCATAAAAAAGTGAAGCATAATGCTTTCGACCTATTTCCATTTTCCGTTTATACAGGTTGGGTGAGTGTTGCAGCCATCGCCGACATTTCTTATTACCTTACCTATATCGAATGGGACGGTTTTGGGATTTCCAGTGTAGCTTGGACGATCGTCTTGCTGATTGCAGCAACAATCCTGGCCTTTGTCTTTGCAGGTAAAAACCCGGATTGGTGCTATCCTCTCGTATTCGTTTGGGCATTCATAGGCATCGGGAACCGAAATGGTGCGGCCTACCAGGTAATCACAAACATTTCTTATATTCTGGCTGCTCTCATTTTTATCATGTCGATCATGACCTTCAATAAAAATCAGAGGAACTGCTAGGGAAGTATGGTGGTCTAAAAAGCTTGCTGAAGATCGTGCCATATGTCCTGCCAAGCTTCAAGGCCAACTGAGAGACGGACCAGTTGGTCACTGATGCCCATTTGTTCTCGCGATTCTTCAGGAACGGCAGAGTGCGTCATGGTAGCGGGATGCTGGATCAATGTTTCGGCATCTCCTAGACTGACAGCAATTTTTATAAGTTTCAATTTATTGAGGAATTCCTGTGCATCCTGTTTTGTGCCATGCAATTCGAAAGAGATAAGGCCGCCTCCGTGTTTCATCTGTTTTTGCATTATATAATGTTCCGGTGAAGCTTCATCACCTGGATAATATACCTTTTTCACCTTTGGATGTTTCTCAAGTTCATGAAAGATTTTCATTGCATTGGCTGAGTGACGGTCCATCCTGACAGGCAAGGTCTTTAACCCCCTTAATAGTAACCAGGCATCGAATGGTGAAATGATTCCACCGATATCCTTCTGTGTAGTCCCAGCTATCTGACTCATAAAGTCCTTCTTACCAACGACAAGGCCCGCAACGACATCCCCATGTCCGCAAAGATATTTCGTAGCACTATGAAGCACGATATCACACCCATATTCAAGCGGTCTCTGTAAGTAGGGTGTCGAAAACGTATTATCGACTACAACCGTCACATTATACTCCTTCGCTACTCTCACTACCATCTGTAAGTCAATCATTTTCATCGTCGGATTGATCGGGGTTTCTACATAAATGCAGGTCGTTTCCGGCCGAATCATTTTCCTTACCTTTTCTTCTGTATCCATTTCACAAAAATCATGAGTAATGCGGTATTTATTTTTCATTAACTGCAGAAGGCCAAAAGTACAACCATATAAACCCTGTGAACACAGGATGTGGTCATCCGTTTTAGTTAACGCAAAAAGCACCGCAGAAACTGCAGCCATACCTGATCCGAAAGCAAGGCCAGCTTCCCCGCCTTCCAAAGCGGCAATCTTTTCTTCCAGCACTTGTACCGTCGGATTTCCAAGGCGTGAATAAATATATCCATCTTCTATACCGGCAAAACGCCGTTCCCCTTGCTCTGCCGTTTCAAAAGTGAATGTTGAGGTTTGGAATAATGGTGTTGCCAAGCTCCCTAAATGCTTCTTCGAGTCATATCCTTCATGTATGACTGCCGTTTCAAACTGTTTATACTTTCCTGTCATAACGTCTCCTCCTAACCTATGTCTATTGCTATCATATGTCAAAAACCCACATAAAGGAAGCGTTTTCATACATGGTTTTCCCTATTTAAAAAAACCCTTATTTTAGTAAATATGATATAATTTAACGATTCGATATTTATAGTTGAAGACTTTGGGAGGGCACAAGATGAACAAATTCATTTTTGGTTTTCTGGTCATTTTAACGACTGCGTTAATGGGTTCTTCATTTGCTATAGGAAAAATTGGCTTAGCGTATACTTCCCCGATGTTACTTGCAGCGATTCGGTTCATCCTAGCAGGTTTCATCATGGCCATTGTCGTCAAGCTCATCAAACGCCCGCATCCAAAAAAGATCAAGGATTGGTCCAAATTGAGTATCATTGGTTTTTTCCAGACAGCTGGTGTCATGGGATGCATCTTTGTAGGTTTAAGGACCATTTCAGCCGGTGAACTTTCAATCTTGACATTCATGAACCCATTATTAGTGGTCATTTTTGGAACGCTATTTCTTAGAACTATTTATACCCTGCAACAATGGTCGGGAGTTTTGCTCGGTTTTATTGGCGTTTTTATTACAATGGGAGCACATCTTGATTTGAAGACCGGCACCCTTCTTGGATTGATGTCAGCCATTTCATGGTCCATCGCGACCCTATTGATGAAAGTCTGGGGACATACCTTCGACACTTGGGTCATGTCAGCCTATCAAATGCTGTGCGGAGGTTTTCTCCTGCTCATTGGATCATTTCTTTTTGAACAGCCCTTTTTCAAGATTTCCCAGGCATCCATCCTTATTTTGTTATGGCTGGCCATCATGGCATCCATCGTTCAATTTTCTGTTTGGTTTTTCCTATTACAAAAGGGGGATTCAGCCAAAACGAGCGCCTTCCTATTTCTAGCTCCCTTTTTTGGTGTCCTATCTGGCTACCTCTTACTGGATGAGCCTGTTCACTGGTACGTTGCAGTTGGAGGCTCTCTCATTTTCATCGGCATATTTTTGGTTAACTGGGAATCCCATCATACAGTGGAAAAGGTATGTAGAGTGGATTCTGAAAATGAATATCCACTTTAATTTCAAGACGAGAAGGAGTTCAGGCATGTGTGCGGATTGTATATGCCCCTGCAAAAAAAGAGATAGCCGCAACGGAGGGCACTGAAAAAGTCCCTTCGGGCCAATAGAGGTAGATTTTCTCAGTTTATTCTGAGGAAATCTACCTTTTTTTGTTTTATAATCAAGGTA